>NZ_CALAYQ010000034.1:0-88963 GCF_937894855.1 uncultured Zoogloea sp. | reverse complement strand
GATGCACCGGTAGGTCATTTCAGTTCGCGGGCAAAGAAGGCCGACGCTTTTTTCAACAGGTCATTGTCCTGGCGAAGCTGCCGATTCTCCGCCTCGAGTTGGCGAATGCGTTGCTGTTCAGCCGTCAGCGGCTTGCCGATACCTGCCTGTCCGCTTTGCTCCGCATCGAGTTGCGCCAGCCAGCGCCGCACCGCGGTCTCTCCCAGACCCATGTCGCGGCATACTTGGCCGACGCTCAGGCCTTGGTCCCTGATCATCTGGACGACTTGCAGCTTGAAGCTCGCATCGAACGCCCGGCGTTTCTGTTTCATTAAGTTCTCCTCTACGGGTGGATGATCCACCTATCGAGGTGTCCGAGGAAATTAGACCACTACATCCCATGCTTGGCCGGCGAGGGTGGGGTCGAAGGGGGCGTCGTCCAGTTCTTGATGGGGGCCGTAGATGGCGGTGCGGACCCGCAGGTGGCTGGCGGTGGCGCCCCAGCCTTGGCGGGCGCGGGCGGCGTCGGCGGCGGGGCGTTTCCAGTCGTGGTGAAAGGCGGGCGCCTGGCCGTCGATGAGGTGGGGCGTGGCGAGGGCGGCGACGTCGAAGAGCTCGTCGCCGTGGGCGACGAGGGATTGGGGCAGGGCGGCGGGGCGAGCTTCGCCCTGGGCCGGGTGGGCGTGGCTGATGCGCAGGGCGTCGAAGTGGCGGGCGAGGGCGTTGTGGGGTGCGAGGGCGTCCACCGGCTTGCCGAAGCGGGCGCGCAGTTGGGTGGCCAGGGCGCCTTTGAGGGTGCCGCCGCTGAGGGTGTCGCCGGACGCGAAGACGTTGCCGCGCAGGCTGCGGGTGGCGACGCACAGGGGCTCGGAGATGTGGAGCACGAGGCGGGCCCGGTGGCCGTGGGGCACCTGGCACGGGGAGACGGGCGGGTCTGACCGGGCGCAGGTGGCGGTGGCACGCAGCACGACGCCGAAGCCGACGGTGCGTTGGGCGCCAAGCTGGCTGTGCCACAGCAGGCCGGCTTGCAGGGCGCGTTGCAGGCGGGTGGCTTCGTCGGCGGTGACCACGGCACGCCATTGGCCGGTGAAGACGAGCTCTTGACCTGCTTGGTGGTTTTGTTCGACCAGCAGCAGCTGGGCGTCTTCGGCGGCGCCGCTGGTTTCGCCCAGCGCGACGCGGGGCCGGGCGTGGGGAGGGCTGGCGGGCGGCGTGGTGAGGGGGAGGTCGGCGATCCAGAGGCGGGCGCGGCGGTCGGGTTCGGGCCCGGCCTGGCCGAACCAGTGGTCAGGGTTTTCGGTGGCGAGGCCGAAGGCGGTCATGGCGTGCCAGGCGTCGCGCAGGCGACCGACGAGGAGGTTGCCCGGCAGGATGAGGTTGCCGCGATGGTCGCGCATCTGGGTGGCGGAGAGGCCGAATTGCGCGGGGGCGTTGCCGTGCACCAGCCAGGGGCTGCGCAGGCAGATTTCGAGGCGGAAGGTGTAGAGGGTGCGGTCAGGCATGCTGCGCCTCGGCGGTGTCGGGCATGGGGGCGGGGGGCAGGAGGTAGTCCCACAGGGTGAGCAGGGCGGTGAGCGGGGCGGCGTCGGCGGTGGGGGGCTCGCTGGGCTGGGCCTGCCAGTTGGCTTCGAAGGCTTGCCAGAACCTGGCGAGGGTGGCGCGCCCGGCGTCGTCGAGGGCTTCGTGGGTGGAGGCGTAGGCGTTTTTCAGCAGTTCGAGGTCGGCGCTGCCGCTGCCTGCCGCGAGGCTGCGCAGGCTGCGGATGAGGGCGGAGCGGGGGAGCAGGGGTTTGATGGCTTCGATCCTGGCGAGGATGTCGAGGCGGGGTTCGTCGAGGCGCAGGGTGCGCCAGCCGTCGCCGGGGATGCCGCTCAGCTGCCAGTGGGTGTCGAGTTCGTCGCCGGTGGTGTCGAAGGATTCGAGCACGACCCAGGCGAGGGTGTTGCGGTGCTTGTCGCCGTCGTCCTTGGCGCGCTGGGCGAGGCCTTTGGCGAGGTGCTGGAGGTGGCGGATGGGGGCGCCGCGGTGGGCGAAGACGAGGCCGGCGGCGTGGGTGAGGGCGTGCCCGCCGTGGGCCCAGTCGGCGCTGAGGGCGAAGAAGCGGCGGGCGAATTCGAGGCCCAGCCAGGCGGGGAGCACGAAGAGCAGTTCGTCGCCGCCCCACAGCAGGGTTTCGAGGCGCAGGGCGCCGTCGGCGGTGCGGGCCTGAGGGGTGGCGTCGAGCCAGTCGAGCAGCCCCTGCAGGAGCTGGCGCCGGCGTTGTTTGATCTCGGTATCCCAGGCGTCGAGGGCTTGCGGCGTGGCGCAGGCGCGCTGGATGGCGCCGAAGCTGTTGCCGTCGGCGTAGAACACGGCGATCTTGGCGTCGAGGTTGGGCGAGAGCCCGGCGTAGTCGGAGTCGTCGGGGGGGAAGGCGGCGAGAGTTTCGAAGTCGTCGGTGAAGCGGTAGCGGGCGGCGGTGTCCGGCGCGAGCTTCAGCTCGGTGGCGTAGAAGGACTGGCGGAGGTTGCGCCCCCCGTCGCGGCCTCTGGCCCGGGCCACCACACTGAGGCTGGCGGCTTGGCCGGCGTGGCGACGGAGCGAGGCGGCGGGGCGGATCTCGTCGGTGGCGCAGATGGCGGTGGCGGTGCCCCAGCGGGTGGCGAAGCCGAGGCTTTGCATCTGCTGCCAGCGGTTGCCGGCCACGCAGCGTTCGACGCCGCGCGGGAAGTCGGCGTCGTCGGCGATGGCGACAACGAAGGTGGCGTGGCGGAAGGGGGAAACCTCGCTCAGGTAGTGGGCGACCTTGTCGCGCAGCGCCTGGGCGTCGTGACCGTCGAGGATGGCGAACAGGCCGATGGAGGCGCCGGTGCTGATGGGGGCGAGGTCGCCATTAAACCGTTCGGCGACCATGTGCACCGCACGCAGCAGCATGTAGCCGCCGCCGCGCCGGGTGGCGAGGTCTTCGGTGTCGTCGATGGTGTGGGCGAGGTTGACGGCTTCGAGACGGAGGAGGGCGGTCATGATTGTTCTTGCATGCAGCGTTTGAAGAGGAGGCCGCCTCCGAAGAGTGCGCAGATCAGTGCGAAAGCGGTTAGCCCGTGGACGTTGGCGACCAGCCCCTCGTTGATGAAGTCGAGCACCCAGTGGGGGAGATGGATCGGGGTGACGTGGTTGTCTTCGAGCTTGAAGGTGTTGATGCCCAGCAGGCCGATGGCAAGGCTGAGGATGGCCAACGCAATACCGACGGCGGCGAAGCCCTGAGCGATGCTGTTGAGTTTTTCGCTCTGCCGGGTGTCGATGTATTCCACGATGTCCTGGATCGCCTGCCGGTTGGCGTCGTAGTGGGCTTGCAGGCGCAGGTGGCGCCGGTATAGGTCGTACAGCTCGATGCCCTGCTCCTGGGGGGTGATTTCGTCGAACCAGTAGGTCTGGGTGAAGGCCATGAAGTGGCGTTTGATGGTGTCGAACGCGCTGGGGTCGGGCGGGGCGAGGCTGCCGTCTGCCCGGTAGGGGGTGAGGTCGGCGAGCTTGCGGGCGGTGACCAGCAAGGCGGCCTTCTGGAAGTGGGCCATGATGGTCATCGGCACGTAGATGTGCCGGTAGATGACCGGGGCGCCGTCGTCTTCGTTGGCGAAGAAGCCTTGGTCGCCAGCGTCGCCCAGCCAGGCGAAGGCATAGCCGGCGTTGAGGATGCGGGAGGGCGCGTCGCCGGATTCGCCGCTGCGGTACCAGAAGCGGTCGTAGCAGTGGCGGGCTTCGAAGTCGGCGAGAAAGGTCTGGCTGTAGGGCAGCCGGTCGCGGCCGGCGGGGTCGGCAAAGCACAGGCGGACCATGTGGCCAGGGTCGATGAGGTCTGCGAGGTGTTCACCGGCGGGCCGGTGGACGGACAGCAGGCTGGCCACCGCGGCGCGGTCGTCGCCGAGCTGGAGGGCCTGCAGGGCGCAGGTGTCGCCCGGCTGGGTGGCGATGCCTTGCAGGAGGGCCCGCCAGTGGGGTGCCCAGAGGTGGCGGGGGCGATCGTCGGCTGGGCCACCCATGAGGGTTTCTGCCTGTTGCCGCAGGTCGTCCAGGTGCGTGGCTTCGTCGTACTCGCCAATGGGGTGGCGGTGGGGGGCGAGCAGACGAAGGCTGCGTGGGTAGTGGCCGCCGCAGCGCTGGTGGTCGTTGCCGGCGATGTAGGGCGGGTAGATGCGCCGCAGCTGGTCGAGGCAGTACTCGACGGTAGGCAGCGGGAGCGGGGCGTCGCTTTTGAGATGCAGCACCAGCACTGCAATGTCGGGCTGGAACAGGATGAGGTCGCAGTCGGCGCGAAACGTGACGTGCTCCCCGGTGCCAAGCACTGCTTCGAGGGCGTGAAGCTGCGGATGGCGGAAGCGCTTGACGATGGTGTCGTTGAACCAGAAGGCGCGGACGAAGGGGTGGAAGTAGTTGTAGGCCTGGTAGCGGATGCGGGCGAGCTGGGCGTCGTAGTGGCCGGTCGAGCCGGGGGCGGCGGCGATGGGGGCGAAGTCGCGGTGGGTGACGGGCTCCCAGCCGAGCCGCTGGAGTTCGTCGGCCCGGTTGCCCGTGGCGGCGGGTTTGCGACCCTGCCATTCGAGCTGGAAGGGCAGGATGAGGTGGGTTTCGAGCGTCAGGGTGGGGGCGTTGCTCATGGGGTGCCTTCCTGGAGGAGGTACATGCCCTGGCCGAGGGCGGTGCGCTCGCCGATGCCAAACCAGGTGCCCCACCGGAGCAGGGTGTGGATTGGGCCGGGGATGGGATGGGCGGTGGGGGCGCGGTAGCGGAGGGTGCCCAGATGACCGCGAAAGCCGATTGGCGCGTCTTTGGTACGCGACCCGTAGCGCCACTCGACCGGGTGCCAGTCGGGGCTGTCGGCTTCGAGGCGGCGGATTGCCTCTTCGTGGCAAACCCAGTCGGTGCCGGCCAGTTGGGCAAAAAGGGCCGGGCTGGTCTGTTCAACCCGGCGGCGCAGCGCCCGCACGAGCTTGAGCAGGCCCGGCGGGCGGCTGGCATCGGTGAGGCGGAGCGGGGTGAGGAAACGGATGGAGAGCAGACCTTGCGCCGGAAAGCGGGCGAGCGCCGGGTTGTCGGAGAGGGTCGGGAAGGGCTGCCCCGGCGACCATCCGGCTTGCGCTCCGGCGGGCTGGCCGACGCTGAGTTCAATGCCCCGCACTCGATCCACAAGGCCGGCACAGCGAACCTCGCGCCAGCCGGCGAGGGCGTGGGCCAGCGCTTCGGCGTGGCGGACGGCATCGCCATGGAGGGCGAGCCCGAAGGGCAGGTGCGGCGTGGTGGTGTCCGGCTGGGGGCGCCAGCCGAAAGGGGGCGGCAGGATTGCGTAGGGCTTGATGCGGTTGGGGATGCCCATGCCAAGGTCGGCGGCGATGGTGGGGGCGTGGCATCGGATGAGATGCTCTACCCCCCCATGCACGACGCCGCCCAGAAAATCGGCAAGATGCAGCGCCGACCTGGGGCCTTCTGGGGCGAGCGCAAGCCGGACGCCGATCAGGAGCATGCGGTGCCGCGGCGCGTCAGGTGCTGCCATGCCTCGCGGCACCAGAGGGCGTCGTCGAGGGCGTTGTGAACGGTGCCGCAATGGGGCGGCAGGGCCGGACCGCCCAGGTGCAGGCGGAGTTGTTCGAGGTTCATGTGGGAGAGAGGCCAGCCGGCGGGCCAGTCGAGCATGTGGCCGATCAGTTGTCGCAGCACGATCCAGTCGTACTCGCCGAAGTAAGCCCAGATCTCGGAGGGGGCTGGATCGAGGAAGGTCAGTACCTCCTGACGGATTCTGGCGCGGGATTTGCGCTCAAGCGTTGCGAGGGGCGGCAGCACGTGGGCACGCAGCCAGTCGTTGGCGCCGCTGTCGTCGTAATCGGCGCTGGCCGCGTGGTAGGTGCGCCCGTCTTCGGCGACGATGCCGATGCTGATGAGCTGGATGTCCGGCCCGCGTTCGTCGAACTCAGTGTCGAACCAGTAACGCGTGGATGCGATGGATGACATTCATTTTCCCGATTGGTCATGCCGATTGCGCAATTCTAGCGGAGCGGGGTTCGGATGCCGAAGCGATACGGGCTAGCTGGCGGCGGCTTACCCGCCCACCGCAATGCTCACCATGTCGCTCCAGTTGCCGATCTGCTCGTCCTTGACCCGGTAGATGGCCTTGTATTTCCAGGTGGTCGGTGTGGCGGGAAGGGGCACGGGGTCGGGCACGCGGGTGGTCTGGGCGATGGTGAGGAGCGCGAAGCCCCGGCTGTCGCCCCGGTCCACGTGGATCTCGAGGTTGTCGGCCTGGCCCTTGGCCCAGCGGATGACGGGGCGGCCGGCCTGTTTGCCGATCTGGAGGATGGGTTTGGCGCGGTCGGCGTCCGTGCTCAGGGTCGTGCCGACGATGCCCAGTTCCCGCCCGATGTCCTCGCTATAGTTGCGCGCGGCCTTGATGCGTGCGACGAGGCGGATGAGGCGCGGGATGATGCCTGCGGGCACCGCGGTCACGGGTTCGGGCGCTGCAGGGCTGGCGGGGAAGGGGAGCGCGCCGCCCTTGCCTTCGTATTGTTCGGTCTTGAACGCCGTCCATTGCCGGGCGTGGGCCTGGGCGGCAGCGGCGGTAGCCAGGGTGTAACGGTAGGCGGCGGCGTCGGCCTGAAGCTCGGCCATGTCGGCATCGGTGAGATCGAGGGTGCCGAGATGGGCGGCAAGATGCCGCGCGAGGTGCTCGAGCAGCTCGGCCCTGCCGCTTTCGTCCTTGGGCAGATAATAGTTTCGGCTCATGGTTTGGCTCCTGATGATGTGACGGATTTGAGTGAGGGCCGCGATGCAGCCCCGGGCGTTGTGCGGCCTTGTTCAGAGGGTGGGTGAAGGCTGCAGGGGAAGCAGCCTGCGGCCAGCAGCCTCCACGACCGCCGTGGGGCGGGCATCACCGGGTCGGGCGGGGGCATCGGGCGGGCCTGCCGTGCTGACGCGTCAAGCCGAAGCGGCATCGCGTAGCGGCGGGTCGAACTTGCTGCAACTTGGCGGGATGTCCCGCTGGCCCGGAGGAAATTTCCTGCAACCTGGCGGGGCGCCACGGCAAGGCGCAGGGGCGCCCCGCCAGGTTTGCTGGGCGCCCCTGCAGCATGGAGTGACGCCCCGCCGGCATGGAGGGGCGACGCGCTGACCTCGCGAGGCGCCGCGGAGACGTGCAGCGACGCCGCGCCGACTTCCAGGAAATTTCCTGCAAGTTGGAGGAAGTTTGCGCCAGGCTGGCGCGGCATCGTCGGGATCTGCCGTGATGCCGCGCTGAGCTGGGGAAAAGAGGTCGGGAGGATCTGCAAGCCTGGGCGTCGGTCGGGTGTCGCCATGCGGCACTGGCGGCGCGTGGTGACGGATGTGGCAATGTCATTTGCGTCGCGCATGATAACGGTAAATGCCCATGTCGTGAATTCGGGGCGTCGTGGATCGGGGCGCGCGCGGCGGGGGCACGTGGCCACGACTGGCGGAGGCGGCTGCCGATAGGGAGACGATCCGGCCCGTCGACGGCGTGGTGTCGGTGCCGGTAGCCCGGGCCCGCCGGGGCCGGTCGCCATCGCGCGGCAGCTTTTTGCGGGCTTTACGCAATTTTTACGATATCGCTGCCAGAATTTTTCTGTATCCCCCGTCTGGAGTGGCCAGAAGATGCCCGCGATGCCTGTTGTTCCACCCACGATCGAACCCGTCGCTGCCCATGCTGGCTGGCGTTATGGCCTGTCGCTGCTGGCTTGCGGGCTGACCGCGGGCCTCGCGCTGCCGTTTTTCGGGGTGCTGGACCTGTCCAACATCGTCATGCTGTTCCTGCTCACCGTGGTGCTGGTGGCGGTGAAGGCCGGGGGCGGGCCGGCGGTGATGGCCTCGCTGGTGAGCGTGGTGCTGTTCGATTTCCTCTTCGTGCCGCCGCGTTTTTCGCTCGCGGTGAGCCACGCCCAGTATCTGGTGACCTTTGCGGTGATGCTGGCGGTGTCGCTGCTGGTGGGGCATCTCACCGCCGGGCTGCGCGCCCAGGCCACGGCCGCCGCCGGCCGCGAGCGCATCGCCCAGGCCCTTTACGGGCTGGCCAGGGCGCTGGCCGGCGCCATGTCGGTGGAGCAGGTGGCCGAGGCGGTGGCGGGTTTTCTGCGCGACAACTGGGGCGCCGAGTGCGTGCTGCTGCTGGCGGGCGATGGTGACCGACTGATCCCCGCGCCGGGCACGGCCACCCACCTGGAGCCGCCGGAGCTGGTGATGGCCCGCACGGCCTGCGAGGCCGGGCGCGGGCTGGTGTTTGCCGAAGGCGAGATCCCCGAGCGGCACTTTCTTCCGATGATCGGCGCGACGCGCAACCGGGGCGCCCTGGTGGTGCGGATGAACCCGACCGACGAGCCCGTCCGCCCGCTGCTGGAGGCCGTGGCGGCGCTGGCGTGCACGGCGGTGGAGCGCCTGCATTTTGTGGAGGTGGCCCACTCGGCCCAGGTGGAGGCGGTGTCGGAGCGCCTGCGCAGCTCGATCCTGTCGGCCCTGTCCCACGACGTGCGCACGCCGCTCACCGCGCTGTTCGGGATGGCCGATTCGCTGGTGGTGATGCGTCCGCCCCTGCCCGACGCGGCGCGGGAGACGGCGGCGGCGATCCGCGATCAGGTGCTGCGGGTGAACGGCATGGTCGGCAACCTGCTCGACATGGCCCGCCTGCAGACCGGGCCGGTGAGCCTGCGCCGGGAGTGGCAGCCGGTGGAGGAGGTGATCGGCGCCAGCCTCAAGCTGCTGGAGCCGGCGCTGGCCGGGCATCCGGTGCACATCGAGGGCCTCGATGCGCTGCCGCTGCTGGAATTCGACGCGGTGCTGCTGGAGCGGGTGTTCTGCAACCTGTTTGAAAACGCGGCCAAGTATTCGCCGCCGGGCACGCCGATCCGGCTCGACGCAGTGGCGGGGCTGGATACGGTGGAGCTGCGGGTGACGAGCGGCGGCGAGGGCTTTCCGCCGGACAAGCTGGAGGCGGTGTTCAACCTCTTCGAGCGCGGCCGCAGCGAGACGGCGGTGGCGGGGATGGGCGTCGGGCTGGCCATCTGCCGGGCCATCGTCGAGGCCCACGGTGGGTCGATCCGCGCGATCAATCCGCCGGAAGGCGGCGCCTGCGTGGCCTTCACGCTGCCCCGGGGCAACCCACCGGTCATCGACGCCGAGCCCTTCGCCAACCCCGGAGAACGTCCATGAGCGAGGCAACCATCCTGGTCATCGAGGACGAACTGCAGATCCGCCGCTTTGTGCGCACGGCGCTGGAAGGCGAGGGCCTGCGGGTGGTCGATGCCGACACCCGGCGCCTGGGCCTGCAGGAAGCCGGGCGCTGCAAGCCCGATCTGGTGATCCTCGACCTGGGCCTGCCCGACGGCGACGGCGCGGGCTTTGTGGCGGATTTCCGGGCGTGGTCCACCGCGCCGGTGCTGGTGCTGTCGGCCCGGTCCACCGAGCACGACAAGATCGGCGTGCTCGACGCGGGGGCCGACGACTACCTTACCAAACCGTTTTCCATCGGCGAGCTGCTGGCCCGGGTGCGCGCGCTGCTGCGGCGCGGGCGGCGTGCGCCGGAGAACGAGGCCGCCGAGGTGGCCTTTGGCGACGTGACGGTGGATTTCTCGCGCCGGCAGGTGCTGCGCCGGGGCGAGGCGGTCAAGCTCACGCCCATCGAATACCGCCTGCTCGGGCACCTGATCGCCAACGCCGGCAAGGTCGTCACCCATCGCCAGCTGCTGCGCGAGGTGTGGGGCACGGCCTCTGGCGACAACAGCCATTACCTGCGCATCTACGTGGGCCATCTGCGCCACAAGCTCGAAGACGACCCCGCCCAGCCGCGCCATTTCCTGACGGAAACCGGCGTGGGCTATCGCTTCCAGCTCTGACCCCCGAACCCTACCCCGGAGTGATCCTGTGACCTCATCTGCGTCTTCCCATCCATCCGCTCAGACGGGCGCCGGGCTGATTCCGCTGGCGCTGGCCGCCCTCGGGGTGGTGTACGGCGACATCGGCACCAGCCCCCTGTACGCCTTCAAGGAGGCCTTTGCCGGCGCCCACGGCATCGACCCCAGCGAGGCCCACGTGCTGGCCACCCTGTCGGCCTTCTTCTGGGCGGTGCTGATCGTGGTGTCGCTCAAATATGTGTGGGTGGTGCTGCGCTTCGACAACGAAGGGGAGGGCGGCGTGCTGGCCCTCACCGCGCTGGCCCACCGGGTGGCCCGTGGCCCGCGCCGGGCGGCAGTGGCGGTGGGGGCGGGCATCTTTGCGGCGGCGCTGTTCTACGGGGACGCCATCATCACCCCGGCCATCTCGGTGCTGTCGGCGGTGGAGGGCCTCAGCGTGGCCACGCCCCACCTGGAGCACTACGTGGTGCCCATCACCGTGGGCATTCTGGTGGCGCTGTTCATGATCCAGAAGCACGGCACCGGGCAGGTGGGGCGCTACTTCGGGCCGGTGACGGTGCTGTGGTTCGTCACCCTGGCGGTGCTGGGGGTGGCGAGCATCCTGCGCACGCCCGAGGTGCTGCGGGCCCTCGACCCCCGTTACGCCCTCGACTTTGCGCTCGAGAGCCCGAAGCTCGCCTTCATCCTGCTGTCGGCGGTGTTCCTGGCCCTCACCGGGGGCGAGGCGCTGTATGCCGACATGGGCCACTTCGGCGCCCGGCCGGTGCGGCTGGCCTGGTACGGGCTGGTGTGGCCGTCGCTGGTGCTCAACTATTTTGGCCAGGGCGCGCTGGTGCTGCGCGAGCCGGTCGCCATCGAAAACCCGTTCTACCTGCTGGCGCCGGACTGGTTCCTGCTGCCGCTGGTGGGGCTGGCGACCCTCGCCACGGTGATCGCCTCCCAGGCAACCATCACAGGCGCGTATTCCATGACGCTCCAGGCCACCCGCCTCGGTTACCTGCCGCGGATGCGCATCCTGCACACCTCGGATACCGAGCGCGGCCAGATCTACGTGCCCGGTGTTAACTGGCTGATGCTGGTGGCGGTGATCGTGCTGGTGCTGCAGTTCCGTTCGTCCGGCGCCCTGGCGGCGGCCTATGGCATCGCGGTATCGGGCACGATGATCATCACCACGCTGCTCACGGCCTACATCGTCGTCATGACCCGGGCGCGGATGCGCATCGGCCTGCTGGTGGCGCTGGCGCTGTTCGGGCTGCTGGAGAGCCTGTTCTTCAGCTCCAACCTCACCAAGCTGGGCGAGGGCGGCTGGATGCCCATGGCGCTGGGGGCGGCGATCTTCCTGATGCTCACCACCTGGAAGGAAGGCAGCCGGCTGCTGGCGCGCCAGCGGGAGCAGATCGATGTGCCGCTGGATGGTTTCGTGAAGGGGCCGCCGCCGGATGTGCCCCGGGTGCCCGGCACCGCGGTGTATCTCACCTCCGAGCCGAGCCTCGTGCCCAGCGCGCTGTTCCACAACCTCAAGCACTACAAGGTGATGCACGAGCGCACGGTGTTCCTGCATGTGGTGAACGAGGACGTGCCGCGGGTTGCCGACGGGGAGCGGGTGCACGTCACCCGGCTGGCGCCCGGGCTGTACAACGTGGATGCCCGCTTCGGCTTCCGCGAGGAGCCCGACGTGCCCGCCGCCCTGGCCCTGGCCGCAGCCCAGGGGCTGGATCTCGAGCCCATGACCACCACCTTCTTCGTGGCCCGCTCGAGCATCGTCGACGGTCCGGGCAAGCTGCCGCGCTGGCGCTGCAACCTGTTCGCGTGGATGGTGCGCCAGTCGGAAGGGGCTGCGAGCCACTTCCGGCTGCCGGGCAATCAGGTGGTGGAGCTGGGCACGCAGGTGATGCTGTAGCCCCGGGCGGGCGTCAAAGTTGTGTGCCCGGCCTAAATGGGACGGGGGGCGTGCCGTTATGGCTGTGTCGAGCTACCGTTCGTGGGGTGGCCGATCTGCCGATAACAATAAGCGCTCATGCCTCCTGCCAACCTCTTTGCCGGCGCGATGGATCTCGTGTTCCTCGTCTACGGCGCGGCTTTCCTGGCCCTTGGACTGGCCATTCTTGTCCGTCACAACGATCACAGCGAACTTCCGCTTTCCCGCTCCCTCTGGCTGCTCGGCGGTTTTGCCGGGCTGCACGGGGTGCTGGAGTGGACGGTTCTGTGGCGGACGGTGCACGGCAGCGAGCCGTCACTGGCGGCGGGGCAGTCGGTGTTGCTGCTGGTGTCCTACCTGTTCCTGTTCGAGTTCGGCCGCCGGCTCGTGGTCGAGGAGGACGACCGGCCCGGCGGGCGCGGTTGGCTTGCCGGCTGTCTGGCGGCGGTCTGTCGGCCGGCGCTGTACGTGCCCCTGCTGGCCCTTGTCGGCATTGGCGCGGCGGTGTCGGATGCTTCGCTGCCCACCCTCGGCATTCTTTCCCGTTACGTGTTTGGCTTTGCAGGCGCCACCCTCGCGGGGGTCGGGCTGCTGCGGGCGCTCAGGCCGTCCCGGCTGCCGGGCTTGCCCCGGGAGGATGTGCGCAGCCTGACCCGGGCCGGGCAGCTGGGGGCCGGCGCCCTGATTGCCTACGGCGTGCTGGGCGGGCTGGTGGTGCCGGAGGCCGACTGGTTTCCTGCGTCGGTGATCAACCACCAGCGCTTCCTCGAGATCTTCGGTTTTCCGGTGCAACTGGCGCGGGCGGCGGCGGCCATCGTCATCGCGGCTTCGATGGTGCGTCTGCTGGATATCTTCCAGGTGGAGGCGCTGACCCGCCTGCGCGTCGCCAAGGGCGAAACGGACCGGGCCCTCGGGCAGCTGGGGGCGCTCCACCGCAGTCAGGCGCTGATCCTGGCCTCATCGGGCGAGGGCATCATCGGTTTCGATTCGGACGGGCACATGACCTTCGTCAATCCCGCAGCCGAGCGGATGCTGGGCCATCCGGGCGAGGCGCTCCTGGGCCAGTCGCTGCATGACCTGACGCACCACTCCCGTCCTGATGGCACGCCGTACCCGGAGGAGGCCTGTCCGATCGGGCAGTCGCTCATCGACCACCGGCCGCGCCGGGGGGATGACGAGTTCTTCTGGCGTCGGGATGGCAGCGGCTTTCCGGTGGATTTCCTGGTCACGCCGATGTTCGATGGGGATCGCTGTGTCGGCGGGGTGCTGTCCTTCCGTGACATGACGGAGCAGACCCGCCTGGCCCGGCGTCGCGCCGCAATGCAGGAGCTGATGCTCCAGCTGGCTGGCCTGCCGGCGATCAACGAGGGCGATCTGGACACCATGGTGCAGGTGGTGACCGCGCGGCTCGCCCGTACCTTCGAGGTGGAGCGGGTCAGCGTCTGGCTGCTCGAGGACGGGGAGTCCCGTCTGCGCTGCATCGACCTGTTCACCCGTTCGAGCGGCGAGCACTGCGCCGGGCGGGTGATTGAAGAGACCGGTTTTGGCGACCACCTGGCGGCGCTGAAGGCGGCGCGCTACAGGGCCAGCAACGACGCGCAGCATGACCCGCGTCTGGCCGCCCTGGTCCACGGTCCGCTCGCGCAGGCCGAGATCCAGTCGATGCTCGGCTGCCTGATCGCCTCGGGCCGGCGTCCCTTCGGGCTGCTATGCCTGGCCGAGACCGGCAGGCCCCACGCGTGGGCGCCGGATGAGATCGACTTCGCCTGCCAGCTGGCCGACCAGATCGGCCTGGTTCTGCTCAACCGCGAAAGGCGTCGGGCCGAAGCGGCGAGCCGGGCCAAGAGTTCGTTCATCGCAAACATGAGCCACGAGCTGCGCACGCCCATGACGGCCATCATCGGGATGAACAGCCTGGCCCTGCGCCGGGCCACCGACCCCCGGCTGATCGACCAGCTGGGCAAGATCGGCAAGGCTGCCCAGCATCTGCTGGGTGTCATCAACAACATCCTCGACCTGTCGAAGATCGAGGCCGACCGGCTGACGATGGAGCAGGTGGACTTCCGCATCGGCGAAGTGGTGGAGAACCTGGCCAGCCTGATGGGGCAGCGGATCACCGAGAAGGGGCTGCGGCTCTGCATCGATCTGCCGCCCGCGCTGGGCATTTCGCCGCTGCGGGGCGATCCGCTGCGGCTCACCCAGATCCTCCTGAACCTCGTCGGCAACGCGGTGAAGTTCACCCCGGCGGGCGAGATCGTGCTGAGCGTGGCGCAGATCGAATCCGGCGCGGACGACGTGCTGGTGCGCTTCGAGGTGCGCGACCGGGGGATCGGCATTGCGCCGGAAGAGGCTGCGCGCCTGTTCAATGCCTTCGAGCAGGCCGGCGCATCGACCACCCGCAAGTACGGCGGCACGGGCCTTGGGCTGGCGATCAGCCGGCGCTTGGCGTTGCAGATGGGGGGCGATATCGGCGTGGAGAGCGTGCCGGGCGAAGGCAGCACCTTCTGGTTCACCGCCAGGCTGGGCATCGGCAGCGCGGTGCGGAGCGACGCGGCAGGCAAGCCGGTTTCGGCCGAGTCGCTGCTTCAGGCCGAGTTTGCCGGCGCGCGGGTGCTGTTGGTGGAGGACGAGCCGGTGAACCAGGAGGTGTCCCTGTGCCTGCTGGAAGACGCCGGCCTTGTCGTGGAGGTGGCCGACGATGGGCTGGTGGCCGTGGAGATGGCCCGGAAGACGGGCTACGACCTGATCCTGATGGACATGCAGATGCCCCGCATGAACGGCCTGGAGGCGACCCGGCGGATCCGCGCCGACTCGGCCAACACCGGCACCCCGATCCTGGCGATGACAGCCAACGCCTTTGTGGAGGATCGCCAGGCGTGCCTGGAGGCCGGCATGAACGACCACGTCACCAAGCCGGTCGATTCCGACCTGCTGTTCGAGACGGTGTTGAAGTGGCTGTCCCGCTCGCTGGAGGGCGAGGTGACGACCTGATCGGACGCGCCAGGCCTTGAAACGAAAACACCCCGGGGGCGTGACACCCCGGGGTGTTGTGCTTCTGGCGCCGGCGTTTCAGCGCAGCGTTGTGGCCTTGCCTGCGCCGGCGGCATTCCGCTCGCGCAGGGCGAGCTGGGTGCGGGTGGCAAACAGTTCGGCCTCGTCGGCGACGATGCGGGCGGCTTCGGTGAGGAGCACGTCCTTGCTGTCCTTGCGGGCCTTCTCGGCGGCGAGATCGGCGGCCAGGCTGCGTTCGCCGTACTGGAGGCCGTCGTCCTGGAGGGCGGCGAGCTTGTCCTTGCTGCCCTTGTCGCGGGACTTGAGGCGCGCCTCCTGGCGTTCCTTCTCCTGGCGGCGCTCGGTCTCGTTGAGGGACAACTGCTTGGTTTCGCGCAGGCGCTTGTACTCGGCCACGTCCTGCAGCAGCTGGGCGAAATCCTTGTCCTTGGCGATGCGGGCATCGTGGCGGCGCTGGAGATCGGCCAGGCGCGGCGAGACTTCATCCACCGGACGGAATTCGGCGGCCTTCACCTGAATCCACGGCAGGGCGTTGTCGTAGCTGGATTCGCCGAAGCTCTGCGGATCGGACACCGACGGGAAGCGGATGTCGGGCACCACGCCGCGCAGCTGGGTGGTGCCGCCGTTGATGCGGAAGAACTGGGCGACGGTCATCTTCAGGTCGCCGAACTTGGGCGGGTCGTTGCGGGCGATCTGGTCCAGGCTGATCATGGTCTGGACGGTGCCCTTGCCGAAGCTCGGCTCGCCGATGATGGGCGCGCGGCCGTAGTCCTGCAGCGCGGCGGCGAAGATCTCGGAGGCCGACGCGGAGCCGCGGTTGATGAGCACCGCCAGCGGGCCATCCCAGGCGGTGCCGGCGTGTTCGTCCTTCTCGACGCCGATCTGGCCATCCGGGCGACGCTGCTGGACCACCGGGCCCTTGTCGATGAAGAGGCCGGTGAGCTCGACCGCCTCGCGCAGCGAGCCGCCGCCGTTGTTGCGCAGGTCGATCAGGAGGCCGTCGACCTTTTCCTTCTTCAGCTCTTCGATCAGGCGGGCCACGTCGCGGCTGGCGCTGCGGTAGTCCTTGTCGCCCTTGCGGCGGCCTTCGAAGTCTTCGTAGAAGGCGGGCAGGTTGATCACGCCGATCTTGCGGGCGGTGGCGCCTTCGCCGGTCTTAATGACCGACTTCTTGGCAGCCTGCTCTTCGAGCTTGATCTTGTCACGGGTGAGGGCGACCTGCTTGTGCTTGGCGTCGGGGCCGGCGTCGGCGGGCAGCACGTCGAGCACCACGCGGGTGTTCTTCTCGCCGCGGATCAGCTTGACGACCTCGTCGACCCGCGAGCCGACCACGTCGGCCACGGCATCGTCGCCCTGGCCCACGCCGACGATGCGGTCGCCCACGGCCAGCTTGCCGGAGCGCGCCGCCGGGCCGCCGGGCACCAGTTCGCGGATGGTGATGTACTCGTCACGCTCCTGCAGCACGGCGCCGATGCCCACCAGCGACAGGCGCATGGAAATGTCGAAATCCGCCGAGGCGCTGCGGCCCAGGTAGTTGGTGTGGGGCTCGATCGACATGGCGTAGGCGTTCATGAAGATCTGGAAGACGTCCTCGCTCTTGTTGCGGGTGGCGCGGGTGACGTAGTTGTCGTAGCGCTTGGCGAGGGTGTCGCGGATGGCCTTGTCGTCCTTGCCGGCGAGCTTGAGACGCAGCCAGTCGTTCTTGACGCGCTTCTTCCACAGGTCGCGCACTTCGGCCTCGTCGGCGGGCCACGGGGCCTTGTCGCGGGCGTAGGGGTAGCTTTCCTTGGTGCTGAAGTCGAAGCCCTGGCCGAGGAGCTCGCGGGCGTAGCCGAGGCGCTCGGTCACGCGCAGCTCGTAGCGCTGGAACATGGCGAAGGGCGCAGAAAGATTGCCCCGCAGGATCGCGTCGTCGAGCCGGGTCCGGGTGTCGGCGAAGCTGTCGATGTCGGCCTGGGTGAAGAACAGCCGTTCCGGATCGAGGGCCTTGAGATAGCGGTCGAAGATCTTCTCCGACATGGCGTCGTCGAGGGGAACGGTCTTGTAGTGGTAGCGGCTCAGGATCTGCGCGCTCAGGTAGGCCGTCTGGGCCTGGTCGGCGGTGGGGGCCAGGCGGGGCGCCGCGGCCAGTTCCTGGGCCGCCGTCTGGCCGGCGCACAGCACCGAGAGCAGGGTCCAGATGATTCGCTTGTTCAATTGTTTCTCCACCGCAAAGTTTGAGCCGGGATGGACGGTACATTTTTCCGGCAGGAAGGTCGACAGCCGGCTGGCCGAAATGTTCGCGGTTTCGGAAAACGTTTCCGAAAATATGACTAAAGACATACGTCAAGATACCGTTAAGCCATATTCCGAACGGTTTGATAACAAGGAAGACGCCCGATTTCAATCGGGTGGGAGAGAGCATGAGCGACAAGCCGACCCGGGTTCTGATCGTCGAGGACGAGGCGATCATCGCCATGGACCTGGCCCAGCGCCTCGAGAGTTACGGATATGTGGTCACCGGCATTGCGGCGAGCAGTGACCAGGCCATCGAACTGTTCGATTCGACCGGCCCTGATCTGGTGATGATGGACATCGTCATCCGTGGTGGCATGGATGGGGTGGAAACGGCCGCCCGCCTGCGCGAGCGGCGTGATGTGCCGGTGATCTACCTCACCGCCTTCAGCGATGACGAGACCCTGCGCCGGGCCCGCGCCACGGCGCCCCAGGGCTATCTGCTGAAGCCCTTCCGGCCCGACGACATCCGCGCTTCCATCGAGGTGGCCCTCGTCAAGCACGCCATGGACAGCCGCCTGCGCCAGAGCGAGGAGTGGTTTTCGCGCACCCTGTGCTCCATCGGCGAGGGCGTGGTGGCCACCGATACCGCCGGGCGGGTGCGCATGATCAACCCCATCGCCGAAGGGCTGATCGGCCTGAGCGACGCCGAGGCGGTCGGCCAGCCGATCGGCGCAATCCTCGATCTGCGCCACGAGCGGAGCGGCCTGCCGGTGCCCGATCCGGTGGCCGGCGCCATGATGATGTCCGGGCTGCCGGCCCAGTGCCCGGCACTGCTCACCACCCGCAGCGGTGCGGTCACGCCGGTGGAATACGCCGCCGCACCGATCACCGCCGGCGACGGCGAGCTGATGGGCTGCGTGCTGGTGCTGCGCGACATCGCCCGCCGCCGCGAGATGGAGCGGGCCCTGGCCGAGAGCGAGCGGCGCTTCCACTCGGCCTTCGAATACGCGGCCATCGGCATGGCGCTGGTGGCGGCGGATGGCCGCTTCCTGCAGGCCAACGACGTGGCGGTGGCGATGCTGGGCGTGCATGGCGAGGTAATCGCCGGCCTGTCCTTCCTCCATCTGTGCCACGAGGGCGACCGCCCGATGCTCGACGAGTACCTCGCCCGGCTGATGGGCAACAGCCTGCCGAGCTTCCAGATCGAGCTGCGCCTGGTGACGCCGGACAGCCGGGTGGTGTGGGCGCTGCTGTCGGTGTCTGCGGTGCGCGACGACCGGGGCGCGACGCGCTACTACATCGTCCAGCTGCAGGACGTCACCGCCCGCCGCTCGGCCGAGGAGCAGCTGGTCTTCGTGGCCTATTACGATGCCCTCACCGGGCTCTCCAACCGCACCCAGATCAATCGCCAGCTGGAGCAGTCCATCGCCTTCTGCCGGCGCCGGGGCGAGCAGCTGGCGGTGATGTTCATCGATCTGGACAACTTCAAGCTGGTGAATGATTCCCTCGGCCACAACGCCGGCGACGCGCTGCTGCGCGATGTGGCCCGGCGCCTGAAGGGGGCCGTGCGCGAGACCGACATCGTCGGCCGCCTGGGGGGCGACGAGTTCGTGGTGATCCTGCCCGGGGTCGAGGACGACAGCGCGGTGGCGGGGGTGTGCACCAAGCTGATCGCCGCGATGGAGCTGCCCTGCACCTTTGAGGAGCACCTCATCCAGACCTCCTGCAGCATCGGCATCAGCCGTTTTCCCAACGATGCGGTGACCGGCGACCGGCTGATCGTGGCCGCCGACGACGCCATGTATCGGGCCAAGGAGCTGGGCAAGAACGGCTTTGTGTTCTATTCGAGCGAGTGGGGCCGGCAGATCAACCAGCGCATGGTGCTGGAGGCCGACCTGCGCCGGGCGCTGGCCGAATCCCAGTTCGAGCTGCACTACCAGCCCATCCACGATGCCGATGGCGGCGTGCATTCGCTGGAGGCGCTGCTGCGCTGGCAGCATCCGGAGCGCGGCCTGGTGGCGCCGGATGTCTTCATGCAGAGCGCCGAGCGCTCCGGGCTGATCGTGCCCATCGGGGCCTGGGTGCTGCGCACCGTGTGCAGCCAGCTGCGCGCCTGGCATGACGCCGGCGCGGTGGACGTGAAGGTGGCGGTAAATCTGTCGGCGCGCCAGTTCCGCGATCCGGATCTGGTCGGGCTGGTGATGGGGACGCTGGCCGAGTTCGACCTCGATCCGTCGTGCCTGGCGCTGGAGCTCACCGAGTCGAGCATCATGCAGCAGCCCGAGCGGGCCCGCGCGACCCTCGACGAGCTTCGCCGCAACGGGCTGCGCATCGCGGTGGACGACTTTGGCACCGGCTATTCCAGCCTCAGCTATCTCAAGCGTCTGCCGATCCACGCCCTCAAGATCGACCGCTCGTTCATGACCGACCTGCCGGACAACCGGGAGAGTGGTGCCATCGTCTCGGCCATCGTCACCATGTCGCGGGCGCTGGGGCTCACGGTGGTGGGCGAGGGCGTCGAGAACAGTGCCCAGGCGCGCTTCCTCAACGATCTCGGCTGTGACCTGCTGCAGGGCTTCCTGTTCGAGCAGCCGGCGCCGGCGATAGTGATCGAGAGCCTGCTCGGGCTGGGTCGCCGTGCCGGGATGGGGTCGGCGGTTTCGGTCCAGTAGGCCGGAGAGGCGATCGTGCTGCGCGTATTCACGCTTCTGGCGATGCTGGCGGCGCTGGTCTTCGGGCCGGTGGCGGCCCGCACGGACGCCCCGGTCCTGCCGGTGGCCGAGCGCAAGACCGTGCTGGTCATCAATTCCTATCACTGGGGCTTTGCCTGGACCGATGCCCAGGTGAGCGGGATCCTGCAGGTGCTGCGCAGTGGCGACTCGCCGCCGGAGATCTTTGTCCATGACCTGGACGCCCTGCGTCAGCCCCGCCGCGACGATGATGCGGGCACTGTCGCGCATCTGCGCCAGCGGGTTGGCGAGCGGCGTGTCGACCTGGTGATCGTCACCGACGACCCGGCGCTGGACTTCGCGCTGCGTCACCGGGATGCGCTGTTTCCCAAGGCGTCGGTGGTGTTCTCGGACGTGCGGGATTTCGACCCCGCGCGGGTGCGGCCCGATGTGCCGATCACCGGCGTGCGGGAGAACGTGGACATCGTCGGCACCCTGGGCGCGGCCCGCAAGCTGCTGCCGGACGCCCGCCGGATGGTGGTGTTCGGCAATCTGGGCGGGTCGGCGACCGGCTTCGCCCACGCCCACGAGGCGCTGCTCAAGATGGGCAGCCCGCTGCCGGTGGAGCAGTATTTCGACCTGGGCCTGAGCGAGATCCTCACCATCGTGGCGCGGCTGTCGCCCAACGACATCATCCTGCCCCTGGCCACTGCGGTGGATGACCAGGGGCGCCGGCTGGATTATTCCGAGGTGATCACCCGCATGGCCCAGGTGTCGCCGGCGCCGGTGTTCGACATCACCAGCCACCGGGTGCGGGACGGGATCACCATTGGCGGCAGCGTGGAAGACGGCGTCACCCAGGGGCGGGTCGCCGCCGGGATGGCCCGGCGCGTCCTCGCCGGCACCCCGGCCCGGTCGCTGCCGGTGGTCGATGCCGAGCCGGTACTGCTCTTCAATCACACCGTGATGGAGCGCTTTGGCGTGCCCGAAAGCCGCTTGCCCGAGGGCGCCCAACTGATCGGCAAGCCCCCCGGGGTGGTCGAGCGCAGCGGCGGTGTCTTCTGGGCGATGCTGGCGGCGCTGGTCGCCCTGACGGTGGTGATTGTGGTGTTGATCGCCAACATCAAGCGCCTCAACCGGGCCGAGTCGGTGCTGGAGCAGAGCGAGGAACACCTGCGCCTGGCGGTCGAGGGGGCCACCGACGGCATCTGGGACTGGAACCTCAAGACCGGCGCGATCTACGTGAGCCCGCGTTATTTCACGATGCTCGGCTACGAGGTGGGCGAGCTCGAACTGGGCCCCGAAGCGCTGATGCGGCAGATTCACCCGGACGACCGGGAGGCCACCGAGGCGCGCTTCCGGGAGTTCATCGCCTCGCCCGATGCGGCCTTCCGGGCCGAGTTCCGGATGCGCGCCAAGAGCGGCGAGTGGCGCTGGATCCTGTCCCGTGGCGCGGTGGTCAAGCGCAAGTCGGACGGCCGGGCGCTGCGGGTGGCGGGGTCGCATGCCGACATCACCGACGCCAAGATCGCCGAACAGCGGATCAGCGCGGCGCTCCACGAGAAGGAGGCGCTGCTGAAGGAGATCTACCATCGGGTGAAGAACAACCTCCAGGTGGTGGCGAGCCTGCTCACCATGCAGGGGCGCAGCGTGGACGACGCGGACGTGCGTGAGCTGTTCGAGGACAGCGCGGCGCGGGTGATGGCCATGTCCCAGGTGCACGAGCAGCTGTACCGCTCCCACGATCTGGCGAGCATCGACTTCAAGCGCTACCTGGGTCAGCTGGTGGAGCGGCTGGCGTCCCAGCACGGGCGGCAGGGGGTGCGCATCGAATCGGCGCTGGATCAGGTGGTGCTCGGCATCGAGACGGCGATCCCCTGCGCGCTGATCGTGAACGAGCTGGTCTCCAACGCCGTCAAGCACGCCTTTCCCCACGGCAGCGCGGGGCGCATCCAGGTGGGCCTGCAAGCCGATGGTGAGGGCGGCGCCCGCCTGTGGGTGGAGGACGACGGGGTGGGGTTGCAGCCGGGCTTCTCGCCGGCCACCAGCCGCAGCCTGGGCTGGCGGCTGGTGGTGGGGCTGGTGAATCAGATCGGCGGCAAGCTGGTCATCGGGGCGGGCGCCAGCAGCCGCATCCGCACCGGCACGCGGATCGTGATCCGCTTCCAGCCCGACGCACCGGAGAGCCGGCGCTACGCCGACGCGCTGCCGGTGCGGGACGACCTGCCTGCCTGAGCGGCGGGTTCAGCGCGGCCCGGCGGTGCCCGGGCGGAGGTTCTGGTCGATGGCCCACACGGCGGCCTCGAGGCGCGAGCGGAACTTCAGCTTCTTCAGCAGATTCTTGATGTGCACCTTCACCGTGCCCTCGGCGATGTTGAGGTCGCGGGCGATCAGCTTGTTCGATAGCCCGCTGGCCAGGCAGCCGAGGATGTCGCGCTCCCGGTCGGTGAGCGGGGCGAGGCTGCGTTCGGCGGCCTGGGCCTCGTCGCGCAGCGAGCGGGCCAGGAGTCCGTTGAGGCTCTCGCTGATGACGATGCGCCCCGAGAGCGCTTCGACGATGCGCGCCAGCAGTTCTTCGGGTTCCATGTCCTTCAGCAGGTAGCCGTCGGCGCCGGCGCGGATCGCCGCGACCAGATCGTCGGCTGCATCTGACACGGTGAGGATCAGGATGCGCGCGGCGAGATCCGCCTCGCGGAGCGCACGCAGGGTCTCGATGCCGCTCATCCCGCGCATGTTGAGGTCGAGCAGGATGAGGTCGGGCGCCAGGGCGCGGGCCAGTTCGAGCCCTTCTTCGCCGCTGCTGGCCTCGCCGATGAGGTGGAGCTGGTCGGACAGGGCGATGAGCTGGGAGACGCCTTTGCGGAACAGCGGGTGGTCGTCGATGATGATGACGGAGGTGGTGGCGGGGGCGTTCATGGCGCGCTTCCTTGGGCGGAGGTCGGAGAATCGGAGAGGTGGGCGTCGGCCGGGAAATCCAGCTCGACCCGGGTGCCGCCGCCTTCGCGGGGGCGCACGCTGATCTGGCCGGCGAGACTCTGGGCGCGGTCGTGCATGATCACGATGCCGTAGCGATGGAGCGGGCGGTCGGCCTCGTCGAAGCCCACGCCGTCGTCGTCCACCGTCACCCGCAGGCGCTCGGCGCCGTTCGGGGCGAGGGCGATCGCCACCCGGCCGGCCTGGGCGTGGCGTTCGATGTTGGTGAGGGCCTCGCGGATGATCTGCAGCACGTGGATCTCGCGGTTGGGGGCCAGCTCGACGCCGCCCAGGCGGTTGTCGAGGGTGATCTCGAGCCCGGTGCGGCGGCGGAATTCCTGCACCGTGTCGTCGATGGCGGCGTTGAGGCCGCGGCCGTCGATGCGCAGGCGGAAGGTGGTGAGCAGCTCGCGCAGCTGGCGGTAGGCCTCGTTGAGCCCGTCGCGCAGCTCGCCGACGATCTCGGTGACCGGCTCGGGCGTGGGGCTCTTGCGCAGCAGGGTCTGCAGCCGGGTGACCTGGATCTTGAGATAGGACAGCGACTGGGCGAGGGAGTCGTGCAGCTCCCGGGCGATCACCGAGCGTTCGTCGAGCAGCGCCAGGCGGTGGCGCTCCTCGTTGCGCTGGGTCGAGGCCAGCGCGGCGCCCACGTGGCGGCCGACGGTCTCGAGGAGCTCCAGCTGCCAGGGGGCGAGGGTCTGGCCCGGCGGCAGGGCAAGCAGCAGGGCGCCGTGGCTGCGGCTGCCGTCGAAGAGCGGGGCGGCAATCGTCTGGCCGCCGGCGGGCTTGGGGTGGGCCACGATGGCACGGTCGCCGCTTTCGCAGCCGTGGCAGGTGGCGCGGCACAGGGCGTCGATGGCGATGCCGTCGGCGCCGGTGCGGCAGACGGTTTCCGGCGCGTCGGCCCGGCTCAGGCAGATCGCGCCGCTCGTCACCCCGACCACCTGTTCCATGTCGTCGAGCACCTGCTGGAGCGTCGCCCGGGTCACGGCGCGCTCGGAGAGGGCGCGAGTGGTCCGGTAGAGCAGGTCGAGGGACTGGTTGCTGCGGGCGAGCTCCTCGGTCTTCTCCTGGACCCGGTTTTCCAGCTGGGCGTAGCTGCGGGACAGATCCTCGACCATGAAGTTGAAGGCCTCGCCGAGCTGGCCGAGCTCGTCCGGCTCGCGGATCGGCACCCGCACGGCGAAATCGCCGCGCCGCACCCGGTCGGCGGAAGCGAGGAGGTCGTGTAGCGGAAGCAACACCTTTTGTTTCAATTGCAACATCGCAACGACGCCGACGATCACTAGCAACACCAGCGAAATGCCCTGCACCAGCCGCAGGAGCTGCAGCTTGTCTTCCAGGCCCTGTTCGATCAGCACCACCAGCTGGTTGATGGCGGTGACGATCTCGGCCGTCTCGGCGGAGAGCCGTCCGCCGCCGGGCTGGCCGGCGGCCACTTCGGTGGCAGCCTTCTCCACAGCCGGGTGGAAGCGCCCGCGCCACACGCTGCCCACCGCGTCGTAGGCCCGGCGCAGGCTTCCATCGGCGCCCTGGGGGATGGTGCGCGTGAGGTCGGGGCTGGTGAAGCGCGTCTCGAACTCGGCGATGGCCTGCTCGATGCCGCGGGCGTCGCCCTGGGTGACGGCGGCGCCGATGGCGTAGGACTGCATGCGCAGAGAGCCGGCGAGGTTGATCGCCCGGGCCTCGCCCGACGACAGCTCGGCCACGGTGATCGAGGCGAAGATCGACACCGCGGCGAGGCTGGCGATGGCGGCGATCCACGCACCCAGGCGCAGCACCACCGACGGGCGGCGGCGCCCGGACGGGGGCGGCGAGGCGGGCGGGAAGCCTTGGTTTGCGGGCTGGGCGGTCACGGGGCGGGCCTGGGTTGTTCGGCAGGTCGCCATTCTCGCCCCGAGTCGCCTCCGGGGTCACGTCCGGTGGGTACGCGAGCCAGGAAAATGGGGTTAGACGAAAGGATAGGCAGCGGCTTTGTGCGAGTCGGGTGGTGTCGCGGCGTTTTTAGTAAAAAGCGCTATAAAGCAATGGTATGGCGCCGATTCTGGGGTGGTGGGGAAAATACCTCGTTGGAGGTAGTTGCCTCATTTTTGAGCAGGTTTGGACTCTGATCTAAGTCAACTTTCAGCCCGGTTTGGGCTCCTAGACTGCGTGCCATGTACCGGGGTCGAAGGCAGTTTTTCCCCGCATGACCCCACTTTGTAGCAGCGAGGTAAATGTGATGCGCACGAGTCTTGATGATCTGTCTCTGGTGTTGGGCGAGCTTGCCCTGTTTCGTGATCTGCCCGATACCGTGATCGCCGAGGTAGCGCGCGCAGCCCATGTGGTGAGCCTGCCCAAGGGGGCGGCGATCTACGCCTCGGGCGAGCGTCCGAAGGCGCTCTTCCACGTGATGTCCGGGCACCTGAAGGTGGCGGTTTCGTCGCCGGAGGGCGGCGAGAAGGTCATCGAGATCCTGTCGCCCAACCAGCTGTTCGGCGTGGCCGAGCTGTTCGGCGATGCGCCTTACGTGTCGTCGGTGGAGACCGTGTCGCCGGTGGTGCTGGTGTCGGTCGGGCGCGACGGCATCTTCCGGGCCATGGACAGCGAGCCGCGCCTGATGCGCCGGATGCTCGCCGCGGTGGCCCAGCGTCAGTTGTCCATCGAGCGCGACATCGCCGCCGACTGCCTGCAGTCCGGCTCGGCCAAAGTGGTGGAGTACCTGCGCCGGATGGGCGCCGCGGCGGCGGCGAAGGCGGCGCGGATCGAGCTGGAACTGGCGATCCCAAAGAACGTGCTGGCGGCGCGCATGGGCTTCACGCCGGAAACCCTGTCGCGGATCTTCCGGGAGCTGTCGGATGCGGGCTTCATCCAGGTGCTGGGCAAGCACGTCACCCTGACCGAGAAATTCACCCGCCAGTACGCCTGTGGCACCGAGCGCGCGCTGGCCGAGCGGCGCCCGGCGAGCCGCGGCGGCGTGTGGTTCGATCGCCCCGCTGCCGTGACCACCGCCCACGCGGCCTGGAACTGATCGCGCCGCGCCGGTGGCGCGGTATGCTGGCGCTCTTCCCAACAGTGAGGAGCGTTCGATGGCAACGGTTCAGGATTCCGATTTCGACAGTCTCGTTCCCGGCCTGCCCCTGAGCCGGCGGACCTTCGTCGGCGGTTCGCTGGCGGCGGGTTTTGCGCTGGCCGTGCAGCCGGCCCTCGGGCAGAGCGTGGTCGTCACCCCTGCCGACGGGCTGGTGGCGGGCGAGATCGCGCTGCCGGCGCCGGATGGCGTCGCCCTCAAGGCTTACCGTGCCCAGCCGGCGGGCAAGGGGCCTTTCCCCACCGTGCTGGTGGTGCAGGAAATCTTCGGCGTTCACGAATACATCCGCGATGTGTGCCGGCGCCTGGCCCGCCAGGGCTATCAGGCCATCGCGCCCAGCCTGTTCCAGCGCCAGGGCGACCCGGCGGGCATCGACAGCGTGGCGGACATCCTGGCGAAGGTGGTCAGCAAGGTGCCGGACGCCCAGGTGCTGGCCGATCTGGATGCCACCGCGGCGTGGGCTGCGGCCAATGGCGGCGACCCGGCCCGGCTGGGCATCACCGGCTTCTGCTGGGGCGGGCGCATCACCTGGCTGTACGCCGCCCACAACCCGAAGCTGAAGGCCGGCGTGGCGTGGTATGGCCGCCTGACCGGCGTGGCCAGCGCGATGACGCCCCAGCACCCGATCGACGTGGTGGACAAGATCCGCGCCCCGGTGCTGGGCCTTTACGGCGCCAAGGACCAGGGCATCCCGGTGTCGGACGTGGACGACATGAAGGCTGATCTCGCCAAGGCCGGCAAGCGGGCGGAGTTCGTGGTGTATCCGGATGCCGGCCACGCCTTTCATGCCGACTACCGCCCGAGCTACCGGGCGGCCGATGCGGCGGATGGCTGGGGCCGGCTGCTGGCGTGGTTCAAGGCCAGCGGGCTCTGATCCCCGTCAGGCTGGTTCAGGCCGGCTCGCGCAGGGCGTCCCGCAGCAGGGTTTCCATCTCGGCGGCCGGGCGCGGCGGCGAGAACAGGTAGCCCTGCATCGTCCGGCAGCCGGCGTTCCGCAGGAAATCCCGCTCGGCGGCGGTCTCTACGCCTTCGGCCACCACGTCCAGCCCCAGATGCCGGGCCATTGCCAGGATGGCGGTGGTGATGCCCGCGTCGTTGGGGTTGTCGAACAGGCCGTGGACGAAGCTGCGGTCGATCTTCAGGCTGCCGATGGGCAGGCGCTTGAGGTGGGCGATGGACGAATAGCCGATGCCGAAATCGTCCAGCGCGAAATGCACGCCGGCCGCCCGCAGCTGGTGCAGTTCGGCTGCGATGGCCGGGTCGCCGTCCATCACCAGCCCTTCGGTGAGTTCCAGCACCAGCCGCCCGGCATCGAGCCCGTGGTGGGCGAGGAGCGCCATCAGTCCGTGGGTGAAATCCGGCATCCGCAGCTGGCGGCCGGACAGATTGACGGCGATCCGCGCCGGCGCAATGCCGGCCCGCTGCCACGCGGCGCCCTGGGCGCAGGCGGCGTCCAGGGCCCGGTGGCCGAGGGGGATGATCAGCCCGCTCTCTTCTGCAGCCGGAATGAAGGCCGAGGGTTCGAGCAGCCCGCGCTCCGGGTGCTGCCAGCGCAGCAGCGCCTCGACGCCGACGATGCTGCTGTCGGCGGTGTCGACGATGGGCTGGTAGTGCAGCACGAACTCGCCGCGCTCCAGCCCCTTGCGGATGTCGTTCTCGAGCTTGAGTCGTTCGACCGCCTGATGGGTCAGGTCCTCGCTGTACATCTGCCAGTTGTTCCGGCCGCGCTCCTTGGCGTGGTACATGGCGGTGTCGGCGTGCTTGAGCAGGGTGGCCGCGTCGGTGCCGTCTTCGGGGTACATGGCGATGCCGATGCTGGCGCCGATGCTCACCTCGGCGTCTTCTGCCCGGAAGGGCCGGGCGAGGGCGCTGCGCACCCGCTGGGCGATCTGGATGGCGGCGCGGGCGTCTTCGAGGGACGGCAGGGCGATCACGAATTCGTCGCCACCCAGCCGCGCCAGGTGCAGGGGCGGGCTGGGTTCGTCGGCGCCGGGCCGGGAGACGATGTCGCTGACCCGCAGTTTCTCCTTCAGGCGCAGGGCCACTTCGCGCAGCACTACGTCGCCGGTGTCGTGGCCGAGGGTGTCGTTGATGCGCTTGAAGCCGTCCAGATCAAGGAACAGCAGGGCGAGCTTGCGGCGCTCGCGGGCGGAGCGCTGGAGCTCCTGCTCGAGCCGCTCGACGAAATGCTGGCGGTTGGGCATGCCGGTGAGCGGGTCGTAGTAGGCCAGCCGGCGGATCTTCTCTTCGTTCTGCTTCTCGCGGGTGATGTCGCGCACCACGGCGATCACCTGATCCTGGCTGCTGCGGGCGAGACGTGCCTCGTAGTGGCGGTCCTGGCCGTCGGCGGGCAGCGTGAACACGAGGGCCTGGAGCATGCCCTCCCGGATCGCCCGGTGCAGGTTATCGGCGACCTCGGCGGCGAGCGCTTCGGGCAGCACGTCGGTCACCCGCCTGCCGATGAACAGCCGGGGCTGGATGGCGTCGCGGCGGCCGGCGCCGGCCTTGGCGTCGAGGATCGTGCCGTCGCCGCGCAGGGTGAACAGCATGTCCGGGATGGCGCGCACGATCGCGGCCTGGCGGGCTTCGAGGGCCGACTGGACGCGCACGCTCTCGGCAGCGCGCAGCACGTAGCGGGCCCGGTGGCCCAGGATCGGCCAGTTGATGGGTTTGGCCATGAAGTCGTTGGCGCCCACCTCATAGGCGAGGTTGATCGAGGCGAGGTCGTCCATCCCGGTGACCATGATGACGGGGATGTCGCAGGCGGCCCAGCGCTGGCGGACCCGGCGGCACACCTCGAAGCCGTCGACGCCGGGCATGTCCACGTCGAGGAGCATCAGGTCGGGCGGCTGGTGCTCCACGGCGGCGAGGGCTTCGTTGCCGTCGCAGGCTTCGATGACCGCAAAGCCGGTCTGTTCGAGGGCTTCCCTTTCGAGCAGGCGGGCGGTGTGGTCGTCGTCGACGATCAGGACGCGGGGTGGCGGGAGGGAATCAGGGTTCGACATGGGGAACGTTTCCTTCGAGGGTGTCCTGCAGGGCATCGCGTACCCGGGACCACTCTTCTTCGATGGTGGCCAGAAGGCGCTGCGTGGCATCCGGGCTGGCGGTGCGCGCGCTGGCTTCGAGGGCCTTGAGCTGGGCCGTGAGCACCTCGGCGCCCACGTGGGCGGTGCTCGACTTGAGGTAATGGGCCGTCCGGCGCAGGGCTTCGGCGTCGGCCTCGCGCAGGCTGCGGCCGAGTTCGGCGAGGCGCGGCGGGGTTTCGGCGAGGAAGCTGCGGATCACCCGCTCGACGAGGGCGGGGCCGTTGGGGCCGGGGATGCGGCGGATCGCGTCGAGGGCGGCCGGGTTGATCGGGGCGTCGCCGGCGGGCAGGGGCGCGGCGGTGGGCGCGGCTGCGGGTTCGTGGGCGGCGGCGCGCCCGCCGGGCAGCCAGGTGGCGAGCATCTGCGAGAGCTGTTCGCGGGTGAAGGGCTTGCTGAGGTAGGCGTCCATGCCGGCGGCGATGCAGCGCTCGCGGTCGCCGGACACCGCGTTGGCGGTGAGGGCGATCACCGGCAGCGGGCGGATCTGGCCTTCGTCCTGCAGCACGCGGATCCGCGCGGTGGCTTCGAGGCCGTCCATCTCGGGCATCTGGCAGTCCATCAGCACCAGGTCGAAGCGGCCATTGCGGACTTTCTCGACGGCCTCGACGCCGTTGTGGGCGAGGGTGCACTGCAGGCCGAAGGACTGGAGCATGGCCAGCGCCAGCTGCTGGTTGACCGGGTTGTCCTCGGCCACCAGCACGTGGCCGGCGAGCCCGGTGGCCGGCTTGGTGGCGGCAGTGCTTGCAGGGGCTTTGGCGGGTGCCCGGAAGAGGGCGGTGGCGATGGCGTCGTAAAGGTCGGACTGGCGCACCGGCTTGGTGAGCACGCCATCGGCGATCGACGGCTGGCCGGCGCTGCCCTGCGTGCCGACCGGCGCGACGATGAGCAGGGGCAGGCGGGCGAGGGCCGGGTGGCAGCGGATGGCGTCCACCAGCCGGGCGCTATCCATCTCCGGCTGGTGCAGGTCGATGATCGCGAGGTCGTAGGGCTGGTGCCGGGCGGCGGCGTGTTCGAGGGCGCGCAAGGCGTCGGTGCCGGTGGCGACGCCGGCGGGCTGCATCGCCCAGCCCCGGACGATCTGCCCGATGGCCTGGCGCTGACTGGTGTTGTCCACCGCCAGCAGCACGCGGCGGCCATTGAGCTGCCCGGCCGGGTCGACGCCGGTGCGGGCGTCGGCGTCCTGCTTGGTGAAGGGCAGTTCGATCCAGAAGCGGGCGCCTTCGCCCGGGGTGCTGTCCAGCCCGATGCGGCCGCCCATCAGCTCGACCAGCCGGCGGGTGATCGCCAGCCCGAGGCCGGTGCCGCCGTAGCGCCGGGTGGTGGAGTTGTCGGCCTGGGAGAAGACGCTGAAGATCCGGTCGTGGGCGTCGGGGGCGATGCCGATCCCGCTGTCCTTGACCTCGATGCGGAAGCGGGCGCGGGCGTCGTCTTCGTCCAGCAGCTGGGCGCGGATGACGATCTCGCCCTGGTGGGTGAACTTGACCGCGTTGCTCATCAGGTTGGTGAGGATCTGGCGCAGGCGCACAGGGTCGCCGCACAGGGCGAGCGGGGCGTCGTGGGGCACCGCGCAGACCAGCTCGACGCCCTTGGCCTCGGCGGCGCGGGCGAACATGTAGCCCACGTCCTCGATGAGCTGGCGGAGGTGGAAGTCGATGGTTTCGAGCTCGAGCTTGCCGGCCTCGACCTTCGAGAAGTCGAGGATGTCGTTGATGATGTTGAGCAGGTGCTCGCCGGATTGGTACACCGCGTCCGAGAAGCGCGCCTGCTGGGCGTTGAGGGGCGTGCTCCGGAGCATCTCGGTCATGCCGAGGATGGCGTTCATCGGCGTGCGGATCTCGTGGCTCATGGTGGCGAGAAAATCGCTCTTGGCCTGGTTGGCGGCCTCGGCGAGTTCCTTGGCGCGGCGCAGTTCGAGGGTGCGGATCTCGATCTTGTGTTCGAGCTGGTCCCGGTGGCTGGCGAGGCTGCGGTCGCGCTCCTGGATCTGTTCGAGCATCGCGTTGAAGCCCCGGGCCAGCTCACCGATCTCGTCGCTGGAGTCGACCGGTGCGCGGATGCCGTAGTCGGCGCCGGCGGTGACCCGGTCCATCACGTCCACGAGGCGGGTCATGGGGTCGGTGATGGTCTGGTTGAGCCGCGCCAGCAGCCCGTGGGCGATGGCCAGGGCGATGAGGATCACCACCGCGAAGGCGATGATGTGCCACATGAGGCGCAGGTAGAGCTTGCCCAGGTCGAAGCGCAGGGTCACCGCGCCGGCCTGGGCGCCATCGACCCGGATCGGCTGGGTGACGTCCAGCGCCGACAGGCTGAGGAGGTAGCCGGCGGCCGGCGCCTGGGCGAGCACCGGGGCGGTGCCCGTGCCGGCCTGGGTGTAGGTGGCGAGGGGCTGGCCGGTGGCTTTCCACAGGGCGGCGAAGCGCACCTGGTGGTCGTCGGCCAGGGAGCGCAGGAAGCCTTCGGCCGCCACCTGATCGTCGAACACCACCGCCGAGGCACTGTTGCGGCCGACGAACTCGGCCTTGGTGCGGGCTTCCTCGATGAAGGTGGAGCGCAGTTCGAAGTAGTCGTGAACCGCCAGCAGCAGCACCGCGATGAGAAACGCGCTGCCGGTGGTGAGCAGGTTGATGAGGCGCAGCTTCTTGCGCAGCGACCCCGCCCGGAGGAGCTTTTCGAGGAGCGAGGGCGGGCGTTCGGTGGCGGACATCAGCGGCCTCCCTTGCCGTCGCGGACCAGCCGGGCGAGCCGGAGGATCTGGGAACTGAGCTTGAGCCCGGCCCGCTGGGCGGCATCCGGGTTGGCCTCGAAGCGCACCTTGTCGCCTTCCATGTAAAGGCCGATCACGCCGCCGGCGCTGGCGAAGCCGTCGGATTCGCCCACCGTGAGCACCGGCGCGCTGCCCAGCGACTGGAGCACCGGGAGCGCGCTGGCGCGGCCGGTGATGACCAGGATGTGGCACTGGCCGCCTTCATCGGCGCGGGCGAGGAGGCGCACGTCCACCGCCTTGCCGCGCACCGGGGGCTTGGATTCGAGGGCCGCGACGGCCTCGGTGAGGTCGCTGCCGTTGCCGGTGACGCAGATGCGCAGCCGGGGCGCGCGGCTCCACGGGTCGTCCGGCCATTCGGAGAACTTGGCGAAGTTGTAGATGAAGGCGGCCTTCACCGCGTTCTCCTCGGCGATCTCCGGGGCGGCCGGCGCAGCCGGGCTGGCCAGGGCGAGCAGGGCCCACAGGGCCAGGTACACGGCGTGGTGGCGAAGGAAGGCGGTCAAGACGCGGGCAGCCATCAGAAGCGGTACACCGCCTTCAGGCGATAGCTGCGGCCGTCCTGCGCGAGGCGGTCACGCTGGGGCACGGTGGGGTCGTAGGCGGTGGCGTCGAAGTAGCGGTTGTCGAACAGGTTGTAGACCGAGGCCGACCATTCCCAGTGGTTGCCGGCCATGGGGCGCAGCAGGGTGAGGTTGGCGAGGCCGTGGTCGGGCACCGTGCCGGCGTGGGTCTTGCGGGCGGCGAGCCACTGGGCCTCGGTGCCCAGGCGCAGGGATTGCCAGGGCAGGGGCACCGACAGGTTGAGCTTGCCGATGACGTTGGGCGAGTTGGTGAGATCGTTGCCGGTGGCGTCGTGGGCGTGCTGGAGTTCGAGGCTGGTGCGCAGGCGGGCGCCGTTGGTCCACAGCTTCTCGATCTCCAGCTCGACACCGCGGGCCGAGCTGCGGCCGGCGTTGACGTACTGGAGCAGGCCGGAGCGGGCTTCGGTGGTCTGGTCGATCAGGCCGGCGAGGCGATAGACGTAGGCGGTGCCGAGCAGGCGGGTCTGGCTGTCCAGGTAGTGCTCGACGCTGGTTTCCCAGGTGGTGATCTTTTCGCCGCGCAGGCGCGGGTTGGCGATGGCGCTGCCGGCGTAGCTGTAGTTGCTCTCGTACACGTTGGGCGCCCGGAAGGCGGTGCCGTACTGGAGCTTCCAGACCGTCTGGGCCGACAGCCGATACACCGCGCCCAGCCGTGGGCTGAACTGGGCGCCCTGGCCAGTGACCTGATCCACCCGGCCGCCCACCGAGAGCTTGAGGTCGGGCGTCCATTGGAAATCGTCCTGCACGAACACGCCGCTGCGCTCGCTCTGGCGGTGGTCGTCGGCGTTGAGCCGGTAGGGGGCCACATCGTAGTTGCGCTGGTTCTGGATGCGGTTGCGCTGGTGCTCGATGCCGGCGACGAGCTTGTTGCGGGCCGAGAGGCTGCTTACCAGCTTGAGCTCGACGCCGTACCAGCTGCCGTGGGCTTCGTCGTGGTTGCGTACCGACGGCGTGCCCAGAAGGGCGGGGGCCGAGTAGGTGTAGTCCGACAGGTAGGCGCGGCCGGAGAGTTCGGTGGCGGCGTCGAGGGCGCGGGTGTAGTCGACGGCGAGGTAGCTCTGGGTGTCGATGAAGGCGTGGCCGCGGTCGTTGAACTCGGCCCCGAAGGCGCCGGTGGGCACGCCCTTGGTCCGCCGGCTGGCGGCGGTGGTGAGGCGCAGGCCGTCGATGCCGACGCGGGCGAAGACGCTGCCCTGGCGGGTGTAGTCGGTGTGGGCAGTGTGGCCGTTGTGGGTGGCCGGAGTGTCGAACTCGGGGAAGTACAGCGCCGGGCCGGTGGCGTTCATCCCGGAGACCGAGGCGAGGAAGTCGGCGCCGTTGTCGAGGCGCTTGCCCACGCTGGCCCGGCCGTCGATGGTGTTGTGACTGGAGATGCGCGCGCCAAGTTCGCCCCCATCGAGCTGCGCGCCGCTGCGGGTGATGAGGTTGATCACGCCGAACACGGCGTTGCCGCCGTAGATCGACGAGCCCGGCCCGCGGATGACTTCGATGCGATCGACGATGTCCAGGTCGATGATGCCGTCGGTGCCGATGTAGGCCTGGTCGTAGATGGCGTCATTGACCCGCTGGCCATCGACCAGCAGCAGCACGCGGGTGTTGTAGTCCTGGGGGCGGGCGAAGCTGCGGGCCCCTACGTAGTCGTAGCCCCGGTCGCTATGGGTGTAGAAGCCGTGGAGGCTGCGCAGCACCTCGGCGACGGTGCGCCAGCCGTACTGGCGGATGTCGTCGCGGGTGACGACGCTGACGGCGGCGGTGGTCTCGGAGGCCTTCTGCTCGAAGCGCGAGGCGCTCACCACCGGCACGTCGATGAGCTGGTCGAGGGACAGCTCGGTCAGGTCGTCGGCGCCGTGGGCGCAGGCGGAGCAGCCCGCCAGGGCCAGCGCGATGCATTTGAGGCTGGCGTGGGGGGAGGAGGCGTTCTTCATCGGGGCTGGCGATGTGACGCAGCCCCGCTTGAGATATGGCTTCGGGGTTCAGGGCTGCGCGTGATTGGATGACGCAATCCTAACGGCCCGATGCCCGCGAACTTGAGCCGGCCGGAACGCCCGGCCGTGAGTGGTTTAACGCAGCGAGATCACCGGCCAGCCGTGATTGCCGGCGTGGGCCCGCAGGGTGTCGTCCGGGTCGACGGCCACCGGGTTGCCGACCTTGTTCATGAGCGGCAGATCGTTGTGGGAATCGCTGTAGAAGCTGCTTTTGGCGAAGCTCTCCCAGCACAGGCCGAGGCTTTCGAGCCAGGCTTCGACGCGCTCGATCTTGCCGGCCTTGAAGGCCGGGGTGCCGCGGGGCTTGCCGGTGAAGGCGCCGTCTTCCTGGGCCGGAATAGTGGCAACCAGGTGCGGGATGCCGAAGGCCCGGGCGATCGGGCCGGTGACGAAGCTGTTGGTGGCGGTGACGATGGCCACCACCGCGCCGGAATCCAGGTGCTGCTTAACCAGGGCCTGGGCCTTGGGCGTCATCATGGGGCGGACGCGGGTGTCCATGAACTCCTGGTGCCAGGCGTCGAGCTGGGCGCGGCTGTGGCGGGCCAGGGGTTTCAGCTGGAAGTCGAGGAACTCGAAGATGTCCAGCGTGCCGGCCTTGTACTGGTCGTAGAACTGCTGGTTGCGGGCTTCGTAGACTTCCTTGTCGAGCACGCCCTTGGAGATCAGGAATTGGGCCCACTCGAAATCCGAGTCGCCGGCGAGCAGGGTGTTGTCGAGATCGAAAAGTACGAGTTCCATGGTGTGCGCTTAAAGGGTCGGGTCGCGCTGCAGGACTTCCCGCAGCAGGGGCAGGGTGACGGCGCGTTTGCGTTCGAGCGAGGCGGCGTCGAGGGCGTCGAGGGTGCGCAGCAGGCTGGTGAGATCGCGCCGGCCGTGGCGCAGCAGGTATTGCACCAGCTCGGGTTCGAGGCGCAGCCCGCGGGTGGCGGCCTGGGCCTGGAGGATGGCGTTGCGGTCGTCGTCGGTGAGGCCCTTGACCTCGAAGATCAGGCTCTGGCCGATGCGGGTGCGCAGATCTTCGCGCAGCGCCAGCTGCAGCGGGGCCACCGCGCCGCTGGTGACGAGGGTCATCTTCTGGCCGCGGGCAGCGTTGAAGGCGCGGAACAGAGCGATCTGGGCGTCGGGGCCGAGGGCCTCCACGTCATCGACCGCCAGCAGCAGGCCGGGCGCTTCGGGCAGGGTGGCGCCGACATCGGCGGCCTGCAGGTAGCACGCGGGGCGGCCGGCCTGGGCGGCGGCGGTGACGACGCTCTTGAGCAGATGGCTGCGGCCGCTGCCGGCGTCGCCCCACAGGAAGAGGTGCTGGGGCACATCGGCCACGGGCACGGCTTCGTAGAGGGCGGCGAGCAGGTCGGCGTTGGCAGCGGCGACGAAATTTTCCAGCAGCGGCGGTGAGTCGGCGCGCAGGTCGAGGGTGAGTTGCTTCACGCGGATGGGGGCACGCGATTGTTGCGACGGCGCACCCGGCAGGGGCGGGCCGGCGACATTTCGGCTAAAATTCGGGTTTGTTTGCGTGGCAGGGGCCAAAACCCCGGCGCAAGGCCCGTTAATGTAGCCGGTTCCGGCGGGGTGCTCAATCCGATGAGCGTTCCCGGTGGCATCCGGACGCTTCTGAAGAGATCACAGAACCCATGAGTTCCCTTACTTATCGTGACGCCGGCGTGGACATCGATGCCGGCGATGCCCTGGTCGACCGCATCAAGCCCTTTGCCAAGCGCACCATGCGCCCGGAGGTGCTGGGCGGCATCGGCGGTTTCGGCGCCCTGTTCGAGATCTCCAAGAAGTTCAAGGAGCCGGTGCTGGTTTCCGGCACCGACGGCGTGGGCACCAAGCTCAAGCTGGCCTTCCAGCTCAACAAGCACGACACCGTCGGCCAGGATCTGGTGGCGATGAGCGTCAACGACATCCTGGTGCAGGGCGCCGAGCCGCTGTTCTTCCTCGACTACTTCGCCTGCGGCAAGCTCGATGTGGACACCGCCGCCACCGTCGTCCAGGGCATCGCCCAGGGCTGCGAGCTGTCCGGCTGTGCGCTGATCGGCGGCGAAACCGCCGAGATGCCGAGCATGTACCCCGATGGTGAATACGATCTCGCCGGCTTCGCGGTGGGCGCGGTCGACAAATGCAACCTCATCGACGGCTCCACCATCCGCCCGGGGGACGTGGTGCTGGGCCTCGCTTCCAGCGGCGCCCACTCCAACGGCTACTCCCTGATCCGCAAGGTCATCGAGATCGCCAAGCCGAACCTCGAAGGCGACTTCCACGGCCGCAAGCTGAAGGACGTCATCATGGAGCCGACCCGCATCTACGTGAAGTCGCTGCTCGCGCTGATGGAAAAGCGCGCCGGTCTCGTGAAGGGCATGGCCCACATCACCGGCGGCGGCCTGCTCGAAAACGTGCCCCGCGTGCTGGCCGACAACCTCACCGCCGTGCTGAAGAAGGACGCGTGGGAGATGCCCTACCTGTTCCAGTGGCTGCAGCACGCCGGCAACGTGGACGCCCAGGAGATGTACCGGGTGTTCAACTGCGGCGTCGGCATGGTGGTGATCGTTGCCGCTGAAGACGCCGAAATGGCCGCCGCCCAGCTGTGCTCCACCGGCGAGACGGTGTACAAGCTTGGCACCATCGAAGCCCGCGCCGAAGGCCAGGCCCAGACCGTGGTGGTGTAAGCGCCAGCGGGCTTGCCCGCACAAGGCAATGAAAAACGGGCCCGAGCGGCCCGTTTTTCATTGCTGCGCCTCCTCACTCATCTCTCCTCAATCCTCACGGCTTCACTGTTGCTTTTGAAACTTTCAGGGTTACAATTGCAACAACGCATCCCGGAGCCCATCATGAACGCCCCTCAAGCCGCCGTCACCGACGACATCGACCGCAAGGCCGTGGCAGGCATGCTGATGCAGCTCTTCGACCACTGGAAACTCAGCACCGAAGAGCAGCTCGACGCCCTCGGCTTTGCCACTTCCAATCGCGCCGTGCTGACGCGCTACCGCAAGGGCGAGGCCTTGTCGGGCAGCCGCGACACGCTGGAGCGGGCCGGCCACCTGCTGGGCATCCACAAGAACCTGCGGCTGCTCTTTCCCCATAACCGCGAGCTGGCCTATGCGTGGATGAAGACCCGCAACCGGGCCTTCGAGCACCGTTCGCCCATCGACGTGATCCGCGAGTTCGGCTTTGCCGGCCTGCTGATGGTGCTGGCCTACCTCGACCGGGCGCGTGGCCAGTGATCGACCCGATATTCGCCCAGGCGCGCCTCGCCGAAACCCACGGCGATCTGGTGCGCAACATCGTGTCGATCCGCGTCTCGCAGGATCTGTTCGACGACCTTTCCGACAACCCGGCCGACTGGCAGACGGCGATCAAGCTCGAGCTCGCCACCAAGCCGCGGATGTTCGTCTCGCCGGTGCCGGTGATCGACCGGCCCTTCGAGGACGCCCGCTGGAACGACGCCATCCACTATCCCTTCCGCCACTGGATGAAGAGCCGCTATTCCGACGGCAGCTTCGGCGTGTGGTACGGCGCCGATACGGTGGAGACCAGCGTCCACGAAACCGTGCATCACTGGCGCAGCGGGCTGCTGGACGACGCCGGCTTCACCCAGCCCGGTGTGCGCATCGACCGCAAGTGCTACCGGGTGCGCTGCGATGCGGCGCTGGTGGATCTGCGCCCCACGGCGCTGGCCTTTCCGGCGCTGGTCGATCCCGTCGATTACGGTCTGACCCACCAGGTGGGCGCGCGGCTGCACCGGGAAGGCCACCCCGGCCTCGTCACCGCCTCGGCTCGCTGCACTGGCGAGGTGTACGCGGTGCTGAACCCGGCGGTGCTGTCGGACCCGCGCCAGATGTGCTTCCTCACCTACACGACCACCGCCACCGGCATCGCGGTGGAGCGCGAGCCGGGCGGCGTGTGGATGCAGCTGTGAACCCCGGTGGGGTTTCACGGAATCTTCATTTCAATAGTTGTTGAAGCGTTGTATAGTTGCTGCATGGAAACCAGAACAGCAACCACGATCTTCGAATCCCTCTCGTCCGGCTGGCGGCTGGAAGCCTTCCGGCTGCTCGTCCGCCAGGGGCCGGAGGGCATGGTGGCGGGCGACATCGCCTCGGCGCTGGACATCTCGCCGTCCAGCCTGTCCTTCCACCTCAAGGCGCTGGCCCACGCCGGGCTAGTGTCGGTGGAGCAGGAGGGGCGCTTCCAGCGTTACCGGGCCAACATCCCGCTGATGCTCGATCTGATCGCCTATCTCACCGAAGAGTGCTGTTCCGGCCAGCCCGAAAAATGCGCCGACCTGCGGGCCGCCTCGTGCTGCCCCGAAGCCGTGCTGCCGCCCATCCCCGCCACCGACGGAAAACCCTGACCATGAACGTGCTGTTTCTGTGCACCGGCAATTCCTGCCGGTCGATCCTCGCCGAGGCCACCTTCAACCACCTGGCGCCGGCCGGCTGGCGAGCCCTGAGCGCCGGCAGCAAGCCCGCCGGCTACGTGCATCCCCGGTCGCTCGCGCTCTTGGCGCGGGAAGGCATCGCCACCGATGGCTACCACAGCAAATCGTGGGACGCGCTGCCCGTGACGCCGGACGTGGTGGTCACCGTGTGCGCCAGCGCCGCCGGCGAAACCTGCCCGGTTTATCTCGGCCCCGTGCTGCGCACCCACTGGGGCGTGGAAGATCCGGCCCACGCCACCGGTACCGACGCCGAGATCGACGCGGCCTTTGTCACCGCCTACCGCATCCTGCGCGCCCGCATCGAAGCCTTCCTGGCGCTGCCGCTGGAAACCCTCCAGCACGACCGCGCCGCGCTGAAGGCCGAGCTCGATCGCATCGGCCAGCTTTTGCCGTAATCCATATTTCAACATTATTAAGAACGTCAAAATGAAAACCCTCCAGATTTTCGATCCGGCCCTGTGTTGCAGCACCGGCGTGTGCGGTGTGGATGTGGATCAGGCCCTTGTGCAGTTCTCTGCCGATGTGGATTGGGCGCGCCAGCAGGGCGCCAGCGTCGAACGCTTCAATCTCGCCCAAGAGCCCCTGGCCTTTGCCGGCAACCCGGTGGTCAAGGGCTTCCTGGAGCGCTCCGGCGCCGAGGCGCTGCCGCTGGTGTTGCTGGATGGCGAAGTGGCGCTGGCCGGCCGCTACCCGGCCCGGGCCGAGATCGCCCGCTGGCTGGGCCTGGCCGACGTGGCGCCGGACGCGCCCAAGCCCTGCTGCAGCGGCAGCAAGTGCTGCTGAGCCCGGAGGCCGCCATGCAATTCCTCGAGGCGCTGCCGCGCTTTGTGTTCTTCACCGGCAAGGGCGGGGTGGGCAAGACCTCCATCGCCTGCGCCACCGCCATCGACCTCGCCGCCCGCGGCCGGCGCGTGCTGCTGGTGAGCACCGACCCGGCCTCCAACGTGGGGCAGGTTTTTGGCGTGGAGATCGGCAACCGGATCACGCCGATCCCCGCGGTGCCCAACCTCTCGGCCCTCGAGATCGACCCGCAGGCGGCCGCCCAGGCTTACCGCGACCGCATCGTCGGGCCGGTGCGCGGGCTCTTGCCCGACAGCGTGGTGAAGGGCATCGAGGAGCAGCTATCCGGCGCCTGCACCACCGAGATCGCCGCCTTTGACGAATTCACCGGGCTGCTGGTGGATTCCAGCCTGACCCACGACTACCAGCACATCGTCTTCGACACCGCGCCCACCGGCCACACCATCCGCCTGCTGCAGCTGCCCGGCGCGTGGAGCGGCTTTCTCGAGGCAGGGAAGGGCGACGCTTCCTGCCTCGGCCCGCTGGCCGGGCTGGAGAAGCAGCGCAGCCAGTACAAGGCGGCGGTGGATGCGCTGGCCGATGGCGCGCGCACCCGGCTGGTGCTGGTGGCCCGCGCCCAGCAGGCCACCCTGCGCGAAGTGGCGCGCACCCACGACGAGCTCGCCGCCATCGGCATCGACCGGCAGTTCCTGGTCATCAACGGCCTATTGCCGGCGGGCGAGGCGGAGGGCGACCCGCTCGCCGCCGCGATCTTCGCCCGGGAGCAGGCGGCTCTCGCCGCGATGCCCGCCGGGCTCGCCGGCCTGCCCACCGACTGGATCGCCCTCAAGCCCTTCAACCTGGTGGGGCTGGACGCGCTGCGCCAGCTCTTCGCGCCCGCGGATCGGGCTGATGACGAGGCGCCGGTGCCGCCGCCCGCCGCACCGGACATCGCCGGGCTGGTGGATGGCATCGCCGCCGACGGCCACGGGCTGGTGATGCTGATGGGCAAGGGTGGCGTCGGCAAGACGACCCTCGCCGCGGCGGTGGCGGTGGAGCTCGCCCGGCGCGGCCTGCCGGTGCATCTCACCACATCCGACCCGGCCGCCCACCTGGCCGAGACGCTGGAAGGCTCGCTGGATCAGCTCACCGTCAGCCGCATCGACCCGGCTGCCGAGACCGAACGCTACCGCCAGCATGTGCTCGACACCCAGGGCGCCAAGCTCGACGCCCAGGGCCGGGCGCTGCTGGAGGAAGACCTGCGCTCGCCCTGCACCGAGGAGATCGCCGTCTTCCAGGCCTTCTCCCGGATCATCCGCGAGGCGGGGCGCAAGTTTGTGGTGATGGACACCGCGCCCACCGGCCACACCCTGCTGCTCCTCGACGCCACCGGCGCCTATCACCGGGAGATCGTGCGCCAGATGGGCAGCGGCACCGCCCACTTCACCACGCCGATGATGCAGCTCCAGGACCCGAAGCGGACCAAGGTGCTGATCGTGACCCTGGCCGAGACCACGCCGGTGCTCGAGGCCGCCAACCTACAGGCCGACCTGCGCCGCGCCGGCATCGAGCCGTGGGCGTGGGTCATCAACAACAGCGTGGCCGCGGCCGGGCCGAGGTCGGCGCTGCTGCGTCGGCGCGCCCGCAACGAGCTGGCCGAGATCGAAAATGTGGCCACCCGCCACGCCAGCCGCTACGCCCTGGTGCCGCTGCTGCGCGACGAGCCGGTGGGCGTGGAACGTCTTTGCCAAATGGTCCGCCGGACCCAAGCCAACCAAGGAGCGTGACATGTCGGACAAGATCTACAACGTGCTTTTCCTGTGCACCGGCAATTCGGCCCGGAGCATTCTCGCCGAGGCCATCCTCAACAAGGTGGGCGAGGGGCGCTTCCGGGCCTTCAGCGCCGGCAGCCACCCGGCGGGACAGGTCAATCCGCTGGCCATCGAACTCCTGAAGCGCAACCACATGCCCACCGAGGGGCTGCGCAGCAAGAGCTGGGACGAGTTTGCCGGCCCTGATTCGCCGCATCTCGATTTCGTGTTCACCGTGTGCGACAACGCCGCCGGCGAGGTGTGCCCGGTGTGGCCCGGTCAGCCGATGACGGCCCATTGGGGGCTGGAAGACCCGGCGGCTGTCGAGGGCTCGGTCGAAGCCAGGCAGCACGCCTTCTCCCAGGCGTTGCTGATCCTCCATCGGCGCATCTCGCTGTTTGCCAGCCTGCCCATTGCCAAGCTGGACGGCATGGCGCTCAAGCACGAGCTCGACGAGATCGGCCGTGGTCATCGAGGTGAATCGTGAGTGAAGTAAGCCGCAAACTGTCTTTCCTCGACCGTTACCTGACGGTCTGGATATTTGCCGCCATGGCGCTGGGCGTGGCCTTGGGCAATCTGGTGCCGGGCATCGAAGGGGCGATCAACCACTTTCAGGTGGGCACCACCAACATCCCCATCGCCATCGGGCTGATCCTGATGATGTACCCGCCCTTTGCCAAGGTGCGCTACGAGGAGCTGCCCGACGTCTTCTGCGACCGCAAGGTGCTGGGCCTGTCGCTGGTGCAGAACTGGGTGATCGGGCCGGTGCTGATGTTTGCGCTGGCGGTGATCTTCCTGCCCGACAAGCCGGAGTACATGGTTGGGCTGATCCTCATCGGGCTGGCCCGCTGCATCGCGATGGTGATCGTGTGGAACGAGATCGCCAAGGGTTCGACCGAATACGCCGCCGGGCTGGTGGCCTTCAACTCGATCTTCCAGGTGCTGTTCTACAGCGTGTATGCGTGGTTCTTCGTGACGGTGCTGCCGCCGCTGTTCGGGCTGACCGGGGTGGTGGTGGATATCTCCATCGGCCAGATCGCCGAGAGCGTGCTGATCTACCTGGGCATCCCCTGCGTGGCCGGGGTGCTCACCCGGGTGGTGATGCTGCGCTACGTATCCAAGGAGTGGTACCACAGCCGCTTCGTGCCGAAGATCGGGCCGATCACCCTGGTGGCGCTGCTGTTCACCATCGTGGTGATGTTTGCCCTGAAGGGCCGGATGATCGTCACCATCCCGATGGATGTGGTGCGCATCGCAATCCCGCTCTTGATCTACTTCGTGGTGATGTTCTTCGCGTCGTTTGCGATGAGCCGCAAGGCCGGGGCGGGTTACGGCAAGTGCACGACGCTGTCCTTCACCGCGGCCAGCAACAACTTCGAGCTGGCGATTGCGGTGGCGGTGGCGGTGTATGGCATCGACTCGGGCGCGGCCTTCGCGGCGGTGATCGGGCCCCTGGTCGAGGTGCCGGTGATGATCGGGCTGGTCAATGTGTCGCTGTGGCTGCAGCGGCGCTGGTTCACGGCGGCAGCCTGATCGCCGCCAGGCGGCAGACGTGAAAAAGCCCCGGGGAGGTGACCCTCCCCGGGGCTTTTTGCTGCGCTGATTCAGCCGGCGATCAGGCGAAGTTCGCGGAGGCGAAATCCCAGTTGGCCAGGCTGGCCAGGAAGGTTTCGACGAACTTCGGACGCAGGTTGCGGTAGTCGATGTAGTAGGCGTGTTCCCACACGTCGATGGTCAGCAGCGGCTTGCCTTCGCCGGTCTTCAGCGGGTTGCCCGCGGCGCCGGTGTTGACGATGTCGACGCTGCCGTCAGCCTTCTTGACCAGCCAGGTCCAGCCGGAACCGAAGTTGCCCACGGCGGAAGCCTGGAAAGCCTTCTTGAACTCGTCGAAGGAGCCCCACTTGGCGTTGATGGCGTCGGCCAGCGCGCCGGTCGGAGCGCCGCCGCCGTTCGGCTTCATGCAGCTCCAGAAGAAGGTGTGGTTCCAGACCTGGGCGGCGTTGTTGTAGATGCCGCCAGCCGGGGCCTTCAGGAAGGTTTCTTCGATGGACAGGTTCTCGTACTCGGTGCCGGCGACGAGGTTGTTCAGATTGACCACGTAGGCGTTGTGGTGCTTGGCGTAGTGGTAATCGAAGGTCTCTTCGGACAGGTGCGGAACCAGCGCGTTCTTGGCGTAGGGCAGTTCGGGCAGGGTGTGAGCCATTGATGTTCTCCGGGTTTTGGTTGGGGTTTCAATTGCCCGACTATTCTAGTCGGGATTTGATTCACTGCACAATCGGACGCGGCCAGACCTCATCCGGCTGCCGCTGCACCATGCGTTATTTTGCACCGGGTTCAGCCTTTTTTGCTGTTCACCGTTGCATCGACCTCGCCGACGTGGAATTCGACCCGGATACGCGAACCGGGTTCAAGGCTCGCCGCGTCCCGCACGATCCCGCCGTCGGCGTCGCGGGTGATGCTGTAGCCGCGCGCCAGCACGCCCTTCGGATCGAGGTGGGAGAGGTGCTGGCCGAGGGCGTCGAGGCGATTCTGCTGGCGCTGGATGAGGCTGCGTCCGGCGCGCTCCAGCCGCGCAGCGAGGGTGTCGACGGTGCGCTTGCGGGCGGCCAGATCGGGCCGGCGGGCAGTGAGGTGCAACCCCAGCGCGGTGGTTCGGGCCTGGCTGGCGGCAAGCTGGCGCTGGATGCGGGCCTGCAGGCGCTGCTCCAGGTTGCCCAGGCGCAGGCGGGCCTGCTCGATGCGCTGGCGCGGGTGGGTGAGCCGCGCGGCAGCCCGGTCGAGACGCTGGGCGGCGGTCTCGAAGCGCCGCTGCATGGCGCGGCAGATGCGCATCGACAGGCGTTCCAGGTGATCCCGCAGATCCACGAAGCCCGCGCTGGTGATCTCGGCGGCGGCGGTGGGCGTGGCGGCGCGCAGGTCGGCGGCGAAGTCGGCGATGCTCACGTCGGTCTCGTGGCCGACGCCGACCACCACCGGCAGCGGGCAGGCGCGGATCGCCCGGGCCACGGCTTCGTCATTGAAGGCGGCGAGGTCTTCCAGGCTGCCGCCACCGCGCACCAGCAGCAGCACGTCGTTGCCGTCGGCTGCAGCCCGGGCGCCGGCCCGGCGGATCGCCGCGGCGATGCGGGCGGGGGCCCCGTCGCCCTGGACGAGGGTGGGATACAGGCACAGCGGCAGGTGCGGAGCGCGTCGGGCAAAGGCCGCGATCACGTCCTGCCAGGCGGCAGCCTGGGGTGAGGTGACCACCGCGACGCCGCGGGGAAAGCGGGGCAGGGGGCGCTTGATCGCCGGATCGAACAGCCCTTCGGCTTCCAGCCGCGCCTTGAGGCGGAGGAAGGCTTCATACAGGTTGCCCACGCCAGCGTGGCGCACTGACTCGACATTGAGCTGGTAGTCACCCCGGGGCTCGAAGAGGGTGACGAGGGCGCGCACTTCCACCCGCATCCCGTGCTCGAGTTTGAAAGGAAGCATCTGCGCGCGGTTGCGCCACATGGTGCAGCGCACCTGTGCGTCGGCATCCTTGAGGGTGAAGTAGAGATGGCCGGAGGCGGCGCGGGTGAGGGTGGAGATCTCACCGCCGACCCATAAAAGGGGGATGCTGCCCTCCAGCGCCTCGCGCGCGGCGCGGTTGAGCCATGAGACGGAAACGACTTCGCCGGGCTTGACTTCTGCAGAATTTCGGAGGGGGTTCATGGGCGCGGATTCTACCGGAATCCACATGTACCTCTGATCCACGTCAAAAAAAACCGGCCGCCGGGCTTGACTTGGGTTAAAAGTTGTAAGTTGTTGATTTTAAACGAAAGTGCTTGTCGCTTAATTTTTGACCCGAGTAGGAAAAAGCCTTACCCGCTGCGGGTTTAGGGTGTTCGCCGGGCAACAATCCACAAAGTTATCCACAGATTTTGTGGATTGTCCTGAGCGCGTTTCGTGTTGCTCTCCTCCCGAGGGCAGGTTACATTCTCGGGCTTCGTACGATTCGCAGGAGTCCTCGCGTGTTCGCCATTCTTCAGGCTGCCGGCTGGCCAATCTGGCCCTTGTTGTTTGCTTCCATCGTTGCCGTGGCGCTGATCATCGAGCGGCTCTTGACGCTGCGCCGCAGCAAGATTCTTCCCGATGGCCTGCTCGAAAAGGTCGTGGCTGAATTGCGTCAGACCGGCGCAACCCCCGAGATGATCAACCGCGTGGCCCTCAGTTCGCCGATGGGCCGGGTGTTCGCGGCCGGCCTGCGCAACATGCGCAGCTCCCGCGAGGTGATGAAGGAATCCATCGAAGAGGCCGGCCGCGCCGTGACTCACGATCTGGAGCGCTTCCTCACCACCCTCGGCACCATCGCCTCGATCAGCCCGCTGATGGGCCTGTTCGGCACCGTGGTCGGGATGATCGAGATCTTCGGTTCCCAGACGCCGGGCGGTTCCAACCCCCAGCAGCTGGCCCACGGCATCTCCATCGCGCTGTACAACACAGGCTTCGGTCTGGTCATCGCGATGCCGAGCATGATCTTCTGGCGCCACTTCCGTGCCACCGTCGATGGCTTCGTGATCGAGATGGAGCAGCAGGCGATCCGTCTCGTCGAAGTGGTTCACGGCGAACGTCGCTGAGGCAGATCCCATGAATTTCGGCCGTGGCCGCTCCCGCGAGGAGCCGGAGATCAACTTGATCCCCATGATCGACGTGCTGCTGGTGATCATCATCTTCCTGATGCTCACCACCACCTATTCGCGCTTTGCCGGGCTGGAGATCAACCTGCCCACGGCCGACGCCCAGGCCAGCAACGAGAAGGCCGTCGAGGTGAACGTGGCCGTCACCGCCACTGGCGAGGTTGTCATCAACAAGCGTGCCGTCAGTGGCACCGGCATACCGGCCATTGCTGCGGCGATGCAGGCGGTGGTGCCGGCCGGCGCCAAGGATCCGGTGGTCATCATCAATGCCGACGCCAAGGCGGCCCACCAGCGCGTGATCGACGTGATGCAGGCGGCCCAGCAGGCTGGCCTGGTGCACATCTCCTTCGCCACCCAGGCGGCCCAGCGCTAATCCTTTTCCGTCTCCTTTCTTCTCCATGCCACGCAGCGCCCCCGGCTTCTGGCAGCACCGCGGGGCGGCGGCATGGAGCCTGCTTCCCCTTTCACTTTTCTTTGGCCTGCTCGCCGGTGCGCGTCGCGGGCTGTTCGCCCTCGGGCTGAAAAAAGCCGAACGGCTGTCGGTGCCGGTCGTGGTGGTGGGCAACATCGCGGTAGGAGGCAGCGGCAAGACGCCGATCGCCCTGTGGCTGGCGGCCGAACTCCGCGCTCGTGGTCGGCGGCCGGGTATCGTCAGTCGCGGGTACGGCGGCACGGTCGAGGGCGTCGCAGAGGTGCCCGTGGGTGGCGACCCAACTCGCTTTGGCGACGAGCCGGTGCTGATGGCAGCGGCGTCCGGCTGCCCGGTTTTTGTCGGGCGCGATCGCCCGGCGGCGGGGCGGGCGCTGCTCGCAGTGCATCCCGATGTGGACGTGCTGATCGCCGACGACGGCCTGCAGCATTACCGGCTGGCCCGGGACGTGGAAATCGTGGTGGTGGACGAGGCAACCCTCGGCAACCGCCTGCGCCTGCCCGCCGGCCCGCTGCGCGAAGGCGTCGGGCGGCTGAGCGAGGCGACGGTCATCCTTGCCCACGGTGGGCTCTCGGCCGATCTGGCGGCAGCGGTGAAGCCGGTGCCGGTGTTTGATTTCCATCTCGTCGGCGGCGCTTTCGAGCGCGTAGGCAAACGGGCCGAGCACTGCCTGCCGGCCGATCTGAAGGGGCGGCGCGTCCACGCGATGGCCGGCATTGGGCGGCCCGAGCGCTTCTTTGCCCAGCTCGAGGCCATGGGCCTGGCCATCGAACGTCGGCCATTCGCCGATCACCACGCCTTCACTGCCGCCGATGTGGCGGTGCCGCATGGCGATGTGCTTCTGATGACCGAGAAGGATGCGGTAAAATGCGCGCCTTTCGCCCCGGCTGACAGCTGGGTGTGGCCGGTCCGGGCGCAGCTTGCGCCGGGCGCGGCAGAACTGATTGTGGAGAAGATCGATGGATCCCCGACTGCTTGAAATCCTGGTTTGCCCCATCACCAAGGGCCCGCTCGACTTCCACAAGGACAAGCAGGAGCTGTGGAGCGTCAGCGCCCGGCTGGCCTACCCCATCCGCGACGGCATCCCGGTGATGCTCGAAGAAGAAGCCCGCCCCCTGACCGAAGAAGAACTCGCCCAGGCCCGATGAGCGTCCCGTTCAAGATCGTCATCCCGGCCCGCCATTCGTCGAGCCGGCTGCCGGGCAAACCGCTGCTGGACATCGCCGGCAAGCCGATGGTCCTGCGCGTGCTCGACCGGGCCGTGCAGGCCGGTGCCGACGAAGTGTGGGTGGCCACCGATCACAGCGGCATCGCCGAGGTGGTCGAAGCGGCCGGCGGCAAGGTGATCCTCACCTCCGCCGATCATCCCTCCGGCACCGACCGCCTCGCCGAAGTTGCGACGCAACTGGGCTGGGCCGATCACACCCTTGTTGTGAATGTGCAGGGCGACGAGCCACTGATTCCGCCGCAACTCATCGCCGATGCCGCCGCCGCGCTCGCCGCCGATCCGGCCGCCGCCATCGCCACCGCCTGCCATCCCCTCGAATCCGTCGACGAGTTCTTCAACCCGAACGTCGTCAAGGTGGTGATGGGGGCCGATGGACGCGCGCTGTATTTCTCCCGGGCACCGATCCCCTGGGCGCGGGATGCCTTCGCCGCCGACCGCAGCACGCTGCCCGCCGGGTTGCCGGCTTTCCGGCACATCGGCCTGTACGCCTACCGGGCGGGTTTTCTCAAGCGCTATTCCACGCTCGCGGCTTCGCCGCTGGAGCAGTGGGAAGCCCTCGAACAGCTGCGGGCAATGGCCTACGGCTTCCCGATCCAGGTCATGGTGCTCGATCACGCGCCGCCCGCGGGCGTCGATACCGCCGACGATCTCGAGCGGGTCCGCCGCGTGTTTGACCTTACGTAAGTTTCAAGTTAAGTTCGTTGTTCCACATCGCTGCGACAATAACCAGAGGAGGGTAAGCATGCGTCTGATTCTGTTGGGACCGCCGGGAGCCGGCAAGGGCACTCAAGCCAATTACATCAAGGAAAAATTCGGTATTCCGCAGATTTCCACCGGCGACATGCTGCGTGCGGCCGTCAAGGCCGGCACCCCGCTGGGTATCGAAGCCAAGAAGGTCATGGATGCCGGCGGCCTCGTGTCCGACGACATCATCATTGGTCTGGTCAAGGATCGTCTGAAGGAGGCCGACTGCCAGTCCGGCTACATGTTCGACGGCTTCCCGCGCACCATTCCGCAGGCCGAGGCCATGAAAGCCGCTGGCGTGCCCATCGATTTCGTGCTCGAGATCGACGTGCCGGACGAGGAAATCATCGGCCGTATGTCCGGTCGCCGTGTTCACGTGGCTTCCGGCCGTACTTATCACGTCAAGTTCAACCCGCCCAAGGTTGAAGGCAAGGACGACGAAACTGGTGAGCCGCTGATCCAGCGCGACGACGACAAGGAAGAAACCGTCAAGAAGCGTCTGGACGTGTATCACTCCCAGACCAAGCCGCTGGTGGCCTACTATTCGGATTGGGCTGCGAACGGCGAGCCGAACGCTCCGCAGTATCGCAAGATCGCTGGTCTTGGCAAGGTCGAGGAAATCCGCGATCGCGCCTTTGACGCACTGAAGTAAGCGCTCCGCGCGCAGCATCAGGGCCGGCCTTCACAGCCGGCCCTTTTCATTTCTGGGCGGCGAACGTCGGTTCGCTGCACGGTGGATGCGATGACAGCAAACCCGCTTCACGGAAATCTCCTCTATGCCCAGTCGGGCGGCGTCACCGCCGTCATCAACGCGTCTGCGGCGGGCGTGATCGACGAGGCCCGATCCCACGCGGACCGCATCGGCCGCGTGCTGGCCGCGCGCAACGGCATTCTCGGCGTGCTGCGCGAGACGCTGGTGGATACCGCCGGGATCAGCGACGCGGATCTCGGGCGCCTGCGTGCCACGCCGGGCGGCGCGTTCGGTTCGTGCCGCTTCGATCTCGACCCGCTCGAGCGCAACCCGGCCCAGTACGACCGGCTGTTTGCGGTGCTGGCAGCCCACGACGTGCGCTACTTTTTGTACAACGGCGGCAACGGGTCGATGGAAACCTGCCGCCAGATCCAGACCGCCGCCGACGCCCGGGGTTATCCGCTCAGCGTGGTGGGTGTGCCCAAGACGGTGGATAACGACATCGTCGGCACCGATTGCTGCCCGGGTTTCGGCTCCGCTGCCAAGTATCTGGCCACCTCCGTCCGCGAAGTGGGGCTGGATCTCGCCGCGATGACCACCAACGACGGCCGCGCCTTCGTGCTGGAGGTGATGGGGCGCAACGCCGGCTGGCTCGCCGCGGCCTGCGCCCTGGCCGCCGAGGACGCCGACGCCGCGCCGCACCTCATCCTGCTGCCTGAGGTCGCCTTCAATGAGGCGGCCTTCCTGGCGCGGGTGAAGGCGGTGGTGGAGCGGGTCGGCGCCTGCGCGGTGGTGGTGGCGGAAGGCATCTGCGGGCCCGACGGCAAGGTGCTGGCGATGCAGGATCGCAACCAGAAGGGCTACATCCAGCTCGGCGGCGCCGGCGAGGTGGTGGCCGAGCGCATCCACGCCTGCCTTGGCTACAAAGTGCATTACGCGCTGGCGGACTACCTGCAGCGTTCGGCCCGGCATCTGGCCTCCAAGACCGACACGGCCCAGGCGGCGGCGGTGGGCAAGGCAGCGGTGCGGCGCGCGCTGGCGGGGCAGCAGGGCGTGGTGGGGATAGAACGGCTCGCCGATTCGCCCTACCGCTGGCGCACCAACCTGTCGCCCTTCGAGGCGGTGGGCAACCTGGAACGTCGGCTGCCGGCCGAGTTCATCGCGGCGGACGGCTTTGGCGTCACCGACGCCTTCCGGCGCTGGTGCCGACCGCTGATCGAAGGCGAGGACTGGCCCCGCTTTGCCGGCGGGCTGCCGGATTACCTGCGCCTCCAGTTGCCTCTGGTCCCGGCCTGCCTGCCCGCCTATGCGCCTTGATGGCGTGCTGCTGACGCTGGGCCTGGTCGCCTTGGGCGTCCGGGCCGAGCTTCCGCCGCCGCCGGAGATCGCGGCCGGTTTCGCGCTTTCACCGCCCGCCGCGGGCACGCGCTTCATGGCGGTCACCGCCAATCCCCACGCCACCGACGCCGCCGTCGCCGTCCTGCGGCAAGGCGGGTCGGCACTGGATGCGGCGATCGCCGCGCAGATGGTGCTGGGCGTGGTCGAGCCCCAGTCGTCGGGCATCGGCGGCGGTGGGCTGCTGATGCACTTCGATGCCCGCAGCCGCCGGATCGACGCTTGGGATGGACGGGAGACCGCGCCGCTGGCGGCATCCCGTTTCCCTTTCACCGATGGGTCGCGCACGCCGCTGGGCTTTCTCGATGCAGCGCGCGATCCGCGGGCCGTCGGCACGCCGGGCTTGGTGGCGATGCTCGCTGCGGCCCATGCCAAGTCTGGCCGCCTGCCCTGGGCGCGGCTGTTCGAGCCGGCGATCCGGCTGGCGGAAGTCGGCTTTGCGGTGTCGCCACGCCTGCATCGGCTGCTCGCCCACGAGGGCCGCTTTGCCGATCCGGCGCTTCAGGCCCATTTCTTTGATGCCGACGGGCAAGCGTGGCCGGTGGGTCATCGTCTGCGCAATCCGGCCCTCGCCGACAGCCTGCGGCGCATTGCGGCCGAAGGCCCGGAGGCGCTGCGTCGGGGAACTCTGGCCAAGGCGATCAGCGATGCGGTGCGGGGTGGTTTGCCGGCCGACGTGGCGGATGCGCGCGGGCTGCTCGGCCGGCGGGATCTGCTGGCGTACGCGCCGACCCGCCGGGAAGCCCTGTGCCGGCCGTTTCGTGGTTACCGCGTGTGCGGCTTTCCGCCACCGAGTTCCGGTGCGACAACGGTGCTGGCGATGCTCGGAATCTGGCGCGCATTGCCTGCGGGTGTGCCGCAGGATTCGACCGTCTTCGCCCACCACTTCGCCGAAACCGGCCGGCTGGCCTACGCCGACCGGGCGGGGTGCGTGGGCGATCCGGCGTTCCATCCGGTGCCGGTGGCGGCGCTGCTGGACGTGCGCTACCTCGCCCGGCGGGCGGCCTTGGTGGGCGAGATGGCCGGCCCGGCGCGGCGGTCGGCGGGCATCGACTGCGCAGCGCCCGGCGAGGAGGGCGAGCGGCCGTCCACGACGCATCTTTCCATCGTCGATGGGGCCGGCAACGGGGTGGCGCTCACGTCGTCCATCGAGGACGCCTTCGGCAACCGGCGGATGGCCGGTGGCTTTCTGCTCAACAACCAGCTCACGGATTTCTCGACGGACGGCGCCAACCGGCTGCAGGCGGGCAAGCGCCCGCGCAGCTCGATGGCGCCGACGCTGGTGTTCGACCGGCAGGGCCGGCTCTATGCGGTGCTTGGTTCACCGGGCGGCAGCCAGATTCCCAACTACGTGGCCCAGGCGCTGCTGGGTTTGCTGGAAGGTGGCTTGACTCCGGCACAGATCGTGAGCCAGCCGCGCCTGGGCAGCCGCAACGGCCCGACGGAAGTGGAGCGCGGCCGGATGGCGAAGGACGTGATCGACGGTTTGCGGACCCGCGGGCACATGCTGCGCGAGATGGACATGACCAGCGGCATTGCGCTGGTGGTGCGCAGTGGAAAGGGCTGGATCGGTGCGGCCGACCCGCGCCGGGAAGGGCGGGCCGGCGGAGAGTGATGCCCGTTACGCCGGGATGGCGGGGTTGAGGCTGTAGCTGACGGTGAGGCTGGCCTGGGCCAGGATGTGACCGGCGATGGCATCGCGCACCTGCTGGCCGGTGAAGATGCCCTCGACCGGCACGCGGGGGATGTCCAGGGCGAACACGGTGAACACGTAGCGGTGGCGGATGGAGTCATTCCACGGCGGGCAGGGGCCGTCGTAGCCGAAGTAGTTGCCTTTCATCTGCTCGTCGCCAGCAAACCAGCCGGTGTAGTCGTTGATGCCGTGCCGGCCGCCGCCGGGCGCGTCCGGGCCGGGCTTGCCGCGGGCGGTGACGCCGCTGGACTGGGCGCCGGCTTCGATGGACGTGGCGCCGGCGGGCAGGTCGATGAGCACCCAGTGGAAGAAGTCGACCCGGGGCAGGTCGGCCGGCACGCTGCGGCCTTCCTGGTTGACATCGTCGCCGCGGCTGGGTACGTCGGGGTCGTGGCAGATCACCGCGAAACTCTGGGTGCCGGCGGGGGCGCCGCTCCAGGCAAGCTGCGGGTTGCGGTTGGTGCTGAGGGCTACATGGCCCTCGGCTGCGGGCACGCAGAAGGCGAATTCGCCGGCGATGGGGGTGCCGTCGGTCAGGCTCTGGCTGGTCAGTTGCATGCTGATGTCTCCGGGTTGTTCTTGAAGCATTACCCGGATTTTATTTCAGCTCGCGCCGCGGCGGCGGAAGTCTTTGACCCGGAAACCGAGGGCAAACAGGGTGGCGAAATACACCAGGATGCCGCCGATCACCAGCGCCAGCAGCCGGATGGTCCGTTCGGTGCCGCGATAGCCCAGCCACACCGAATCGGCGCCCACCGCAAACCATACCGCCAGGCCCAGCACCACCAGCGCCACGCCCAGCTTGGCCGCAAACTTGCCCCAGCCGGGCTGCGGCTGGTAGATGCCGCGCTTGCGCAGCCCGTGATAGAGCATGCCGGCGTTGATGCACGAGGCGAGGCCGATGGACAGGGCCAGCCCGGCGTGCTGCAGCGGGCCGATGAACACGAGGTTCATGAGCTGGGTGACCGCCAGCGTGATGAGGCCGAACTTGACCGGCGTGCGCACGTCCTGGCGGGCGTAGAAGGCCGGCGCCAGCACCTTGACGAGGATCAGACCGGCCAGCCCGGCGCTGTAGGCGATCAGCGCGGTGCGGGTCTGGAACACATCCGACGCACCGAATGCGCCGTGGTAGAAGAGGGTGGTGATGAGCGGCACCGCCAGCAGGGCCAGGCCCAGGGCAGCCGGCAGGGTGAGCATCAGGGTGAGGCGCAGGCCCCAGTCGAGGAGCGCCGAGAACTCGGTGGGGTTCTTGTCGGCGTGCATCTTGGAGAGGCTGGGCAGCAGGATGGTGCCGAGCGCCACGCCCAGCATCCCGGCCGGGAATTCCATCAGGCGGTCGGCGTAATACAGCCACGACACGCTGCCGCTGGGCAGGAAGGACGCGAACACGGTGTTGATGAGCAGCGAGATCTGGCTCACCGACACGCCGAGGATCGCCGGCGCCATCAGCTTGAGGATGCGCCGCACGCCGGGATCGGAGAAGTCCAGCGAGAAGCGCGGCAGCATGCCGATCTGCGCCAGGGGTTTGAGCTGCAGCACCAGCTGCGCGAGCCCGCCGATGAACACCGCCCAGCCCAGCGCCATTACCGGCGGATCGAAGTAGGGTGCGGCAAACAGCGCCATGCCGATGAACGACAGGTTGAGCAGCACCGGCGTGAAGGCCGGGATCGCGAAGCGGCTCCAGGTGTTGAGCACGCCGCCGGCCAGCGCCACCAGCGACATGAAGAAGATGTACGGGAAGGTGATGCGGGTGAGCTGGACGGTGAGGTCGAACTTGGTGGCGTCGGCCGAGAAGCCCGGCGCGGTGGCGTAGATGATGAACGGGGCGAAGATCGCGCCGATGATCGAGACGATCAGCACCACCAGGCCCAGCGCGCTCGCCACGTGATTGACGAGGCGGTGGGTTTCCGTTTCGCCGCGCTTGTTCTTGTATTCGGCGAGGATGGGCACGAAGGCCTGCGAGAACGCGCCTTCGGCAAACATCCGCCGCAGCAGGTTGGGCAGGCGGAAGGCCACGAAGAAGGCGTCGGTCTCGACGCCGGCGCCAAAGGCCCGGGCGACCACGAAGTCGCGCACGAAGCCGAGGATGCGTGACAGCAGCGTCATGCCGCTGACGGTGGCGAGGGCGCGCAGGAGATTCATCGAAGCCATGAAGGGGGAGGGGCCGGGGAGCAGGTAAAAGGACGGGATGTTAGCGGCTTGTTGCGCTGTGCAGCAATGCGATTTGCCTGTCGGGCGTGGTGTCTGCCCGCCCGTTGGGTTTCTTTCGGGGCGATGGGGTAAAATGCGGGAAATTTTTTTGAGCCTGCCCCCAATGAAAACGACCTTCCTGGATTTCGAGCAGCCGATTGCCGAGCTCGAGGCGAAGATCGAAGAACTGCGCTTCGTGCAGGACGATTCGGCCGTGGATATCTCCGAAGAGATCGCCCGCCTGGAACAGAAGAACTTTGGTCTCACCAAGGACATCTACGCCAAGCTGTCGCCCTGGCAGTGCGCCCTCGTGGCCCGCCACCCGCAGCGGCCGTACACCCTGGACTACGTCGAGCACATCTTCACCGACTTCGAAGAGCTCCACGGCGACCGCAGCTTTGCCGACGACAAGGCCATCGTCGGCGGCCTGGCCCGCTTCAACGGCCAGCCGTGCATGGTCATCGGCCACCAGAAGGGCCGCGACACCAAGGAAAAGATCTTCCGCAACTTCGGCATGCCGCGCCCCGAGGGCTACCGCAAGGCCCTGCGCATGATGCGTCTGGCCGAGAAGTTCGGGCTGCCGATCTTCACCTTCGTCGACACCCCGGGCGCCTATCCCGGCATCGACGCCGAGGAGCGCGGCCAGTCCGAGGCCATCGGCCACAACCTCTACGAGATGACCAATCTCAAGGTGCCCATCATCTGCACGATCATCGGCGAAGGCGGATCCGGCGGCGCGCTGGCGATCGCCGTGGGCGATCAGCTGATGATGCTGCAGTACTCCACCTACTCGGTGATTTCGCCGGAAGGCTGCGCCTCCATTCTGTGGAAGAGCGCCGACCGTGCCCCCGATGCCGCCGAGACGATGGGCATCACCGCCGGCCGACTCAAGTCCCTGGGGCTGATCGACAAGGTGGTGAACGAACCCGTGGGCGGCGCCCACCGGGATCACCGGGCGATGGCCCAGAGCCTCAAGCGGGCGCTGCAGGATGCCCTGCGCCAGGTGTCCGACCTGTCGCCGTCCGAACTCCTCGAACGGCGTTTCGAGCGGCTGATGAGCTACGGCAAGTTCAAGGAAATTGCCGTCGACTGATCTGTCTGCCCGCGTCGCGGCGAGCTGGCAGCGCCTGCCAGCACCCGCGGGGCGCATCCGGGTCGGCCTCTCCGGCGGGCTCGATTCCACGGTTCTCCTTCATCTGCTCGCGGGTCTTCGCGGGCAGTTTCATTTCGACCTGAGCGCGACCCACGTCAGCCACGGCCTGGTGCCGGGGTCGGCGGCGTGGGGCGACCTCTGCCGTGGGCTGTGCGAGCGGCTGGACGTGCCCTTTGCCGTACACGACGTGACGGTCGATCACACCCATCCCGGTGGACTCGAAGCCGCCGCCCGCGATGCCCGCCGGGCCGTGCTGCTGGAAGGCGGCGCCGACTGGCTGGCGCTCGCCCATCATCGGGACGACCAGGCCGAGACGGTGCTCTTTCGCGCCATCCGCGGTGCCGGGGTGCGCGGCGTGGCGGGGATGCGGGCGATCCGGCCGGGTCGGGGGCAGCCCGGGCTGTGGCGACCGCTGCTGGATGTGCCCCGGTCGGTGCTCGAGGCACATGCCACGGCCCACGGTCTGGCCTGGATCGACGATCCGAGCAATGCCGACTGCCGCTTCTCGCGCAACTTCCTGCGCAACGACATCCTGCCAGCCATGAGCGCGCGCTTTCCCGGCGCGGCGGCGGGTCTGGCGCGCCTCGGCCGACTTGCCGCCGAGGCCTCGGACCTGCTGGACGAGCTGGCCGACGCTGATCTGGCTGCGCTGGCCCGGCCGGGTTCGCGGCGCTATCGGCGTGCCGGGGCCGTCGGGCTCACGTCGCCGCGGCTGCGCAATGTGCTGCGTCGGGTGCTGGCGGCGGCCGGCGCGGCGATGCCCGATGAGGACAGGCTGGTCGAGCTGGAGCGCCAGTTCCGCGCCGCTGCGGCGCCGGCCGGGCTGCGCCTGCCGCTGGGCAGCGTGGCGCTGTGCATCTACCGCGACGAATGGTGGCTGGAGGCCGTGGAGTGCCGGGATGCACCGGCAGCGCTGGTGTGGTCTGGCGAGGCGACGCTGGCCTGGGCCGGTGGCGAGGTGGCCTTCCGGCCGGCGACGGGACAAGGGCTGGCGGCGGCGCTGCTGGCCGGAGGGCCGTGCCTGCTGCGTCGGCGTGGGGGCGGCGAGCGTCTGCGTGTGCATCCTGACGGGCCGTCCCGGGCGCTGAAGAAGCTGCTGCAGGAAGCCGGCGTGCCGGGCTGGCTACGGGATGAGCTGCCGCTGCTGTGGGTAGGCGATCAACTGGCGTGGATCGCCGGGGTGGGAGTGGCTGCGCAGTTTGCATGCCCGGCGGGCGCGGCCGGGTGGGTGCCGGTGTGGTCGGGCTGGCCGGGCGAACCTGAAGTTGAACAAGTTCGAGTCTGACTTGCACGGGCTCAAGTCGAAGTTGAACGACTTCATCTCGAACTTGAACCGGTTCAACAAGAACTTGAACGGGTTCAACCCGAACTTGAACCGGCCCCAGATCGAACTTCGCCGGCCCCAGCCCGCGTAGGTCGGGTTCGCGCAGCGTAACCCAACACCACCTTCGCCACAGTACGGGCGCAGCAGCCGTAACCACCCGCCGTCAAACACGCGTCGTCCCTGGCCGAGGCGTCCTCCCGCGCGTCAAGATCCTCCTCGCGCCGGGCCAAGGCGTCCTCGTCCACCGCCGCATCGTCCATGGTGGTGCACGAGCACGATCCGGCCGTGACCAAGGACCACCAAGCCGCCGCCGATGGCGATGCGGCCGTGCACGCGCTTGATTCTGCCGCGGCCAAATACGCTTCAGTCTCGCCCGTCACGCCCTCACGCCTGAGCACGCCTATCCCGACCAATCCCGCCCCCATCCTCGTTGCTGTCGACGAGCGCTACCGCCGGGCGCTGGAAGCCGGGATCGTCGCCAACAACGCCGCCGCAGAAGCCCGCGGCGGCGCTATCGTCGCCGAAGAAGAATTCCACGCATCATGATTGAAACGAAGAACCAAGTGAAGGCCATCTACGGCGAAGACGCCAACCAGATCGCCTCCATGGGCCTGAAGAAGAAATTCGAGCGCAAGTCGCTCTCCCGAGTGAAAGCGGCGGAGGAGGGGACGGAATCAGAAGGGAAGGGTAAAGCACAAGCGCCGCCGCCGCGGGCGGCGGGGTAGCGGGCATCGCCTGCATCTCCCGCGTTCCATGCCCAGTGGATGCGGCTTGCGATGAAAGGGGATGTGGCGTTTAATTGAGCTTACATAAGCCGGCCCGGTGCTCGGACTGAAGTGCTCGACCCTGATCGGCCCCTGACCCTGATCCGGTAGATGGGGCGCCGAGGGGAGTCATCGATCCGGACGTGGGTAGAGCGCATGTCTTTGTGTGATTGAGCGCCAGTTTGGCTGCACCGCGGCGCCCTACAAGGAGGTCGCGAAGCCTACCGTGCAGGCGTTCTCACTGATAGGGCTGACCAATCTTGATCCGGCGAGACGAGCCGCGATGTGGTTACGGGGGCGATCCGCCTGCTGTGCCCGCAAAAGGGGGCTCGGCACGCGAACGCCCCCGAGAAGCGGTGGTGGAAGCAGACAAGACGGTTACCGAAGTCATCGACAAACGGATGGCGTGAAGGCGCATGCGTTGGAAACGCTATTGATCAGCGGTTTCCAACAAACTTGAAAAGATATTTCGAATCGTCAGCTTGGAGCGCGCATGGGAGGCAGATTCATTGACCGTGCCGTCGAAACATCGGCCAGTATCGGTTTGGCTTTCGGTTCCGACGACACCGCCGGAAGTGGCTGCGGGCCGTCATGGCTGCCGAGGACGCTGCGGTGATCTCCGGTTTGCTTGCGACGACTGCGGTCAAACTGGCTGATCGCCATGTGGACCTGCTGGCCTTTGGCTGGCGTCGTCGTGCCGACCGTCTGGTCAACCCGGCGCTGGATTTTGCCGACCTCGTGGCCTACGACGACCGCATCCGGGCTGCGTTGGCTGCGCTGGTCTACTTGGGCGCGCCTGCACGGCAGCACCTGGGCGGTCTTCTGAACGAGCCCATGCGCAGTGCGGAGCTGTTTGCGCTGACCTACTACGCCTTGGCCACGCAAGATGGCGAGTTGCTGGACGCCACCGCCGCGCTGACCGCAGCGATTCCCGATCTGATGCCGGCGCGGGTCGCCGCGCTGCAATGGGCGCCGGTCTCTCTGCTGCTGGAACTCGCCATCGACTCGCTGCCCCTGGCGAAACGGATCGGGTTGACCGGCCTGCGTCACCGCGACTGCCCAGGCTTGGATGAGCGCACGCTGGCTTGGCTGCGCACGCAGGCGTTCGATGCGGAGAGCCTGTGTGCCGTATTGCAGCTGGTCCGTGATCTCGGTCGAGCCGATCTGGCGCCCGCTGGCCTGCGTTATCTCGACCATGCGCAACCCGCCGTGCGTCTGGCGGCGGCGCAGACCTTGCTGACACTCGGACCACTCGAGCACCATGGCCCCGCCTGCGACGCCTTGCAAACCCTGGCCGTGGGCGAACAGGACACGATTGCGACGGGCGCACTGCGTACACTCGTCTTACATGCGCCGGCCCGGACCGGGCCGCTGTTGGTCCGTCTAGCCTCACGGCCGGAGTTCCGCCGACCTTACCTGCAGGCGCTTGGCTGGCAGGGGCAGGTAGACGCCGTTCCCGAACTGATCTTCGCCTTGGAGGATCGCCAGCATGGCGGGATCGCCGCTGCCGCGCTGGAGCTCATCACCGGCTCCGACCCCGGACGTGATGGCTGGCTCGGTGCCAAACCAGCGCGAACCGGGCGTCCTCCCGAGCCCGGTGATCAGCTTCCCGCGAACCCTGATGACGACGCATTGCCGTGGCCGGACGCCCCTGCTTTTGCCGCGTGGTGGCGCGCCCGGCGCGGACGATTCACCGCTGATCAGCGCTACTTTGCCGGACAGCCCCTTACGCCATCCTGGCTCTCCACCGTCCTGCGCAGCGGCCTGCTGCCTTGGCGTCCTTTGGCCGCCGAGCATCGCCAACGCCTGCTCCGCGGACCGTTGTTTCCCACGGAACTGCCCGCCGACGTACAACGCTCGCTGCTTCACGAGCTGAAATGAGAAGAGGAGTGTCTCCCATGGATCACGAACTGGAACTGTTTTTATCCGCCCCGGCGACCGAAACCGGCGCCCCGGTCGCGCCCACATGCGAGCCGCCCGCCCCGATGGCCGACGAGCTGGTGCTCGAAGCCAAGCGGCAGATCACCTTGCGTTGCGGCAAGTCGAGCATCACGCTCTACCCCAACGGCAAGATCACGCTGCGTGGCGACTACATTCTGAGCGACGCGGAAGGACTCAACCGTATCGTCGGCGGCCAGATTGAACTGAACTGAAGCATGTGGGCGCTCGACAACCGCACCCCCTTCGCAGCCGACAGCGGCTGGATTCGTGACGCTGAGGGCGCCGAAGTCTGGATCGTCGCGGTCAAAGCCACTTACGACATCCTGCCCGATGGCCGCACGCGTATCGCCGACGCGCAGGTGCCGGTGCACGGCGGCCCGGTACCCAATGAGGGCCTGCGCAGTTTGCGTTACGACACCGACCTCGGCCCTCCGAAACCCGTCACCGATGTGTTGCTGTGCGGCCATGCCCATGCGCAAGGGGCGCAGCCCGTGGAAGAACTGCTCGTCGGCTTTCGCGTTGGCCCCATGAGGCGTTTGGCCTTGGTGTCGGGGGATCGCTACTGGCAACGCGGCGTGCAGTTCGACTCACCGAGCAAGCCCATCCCTTTTCTGCGCATGCCGTTGGTGTTCGAGCGCGCCTTTGGCGGCGATGCGCCGGACGCCGAGCACCACAGCGGCAACCCGCTGGGCCTTGGCATTCAACCCGATGCGGATGGGCGGGTCTGGCTGCCGAACGTCGAAGCGCACGACCACCCGATCGGCAACCCCGGCGACAGACCCGCACCGCTGGGATTCGGCCCCATCCCCGGTCATTGGCCCCAACGGCGTCAATACGCCGGCACCTACGACGCGGCCTGGTTCGAGCAACGCTACCCCTTGCCACCGCAGGATCTCGACCCCCGCCACTGGCAGCTCGCCCCTGCCGCGCAGCAAGCGGCCGGGCACCTGCGCGGTGGCGAAGAAGTCATGCTGGTCAACCTCACCCCGCCCGGCTATGCGGCCGACGGCAAGCTGGCCTTCAAGCTGCCAAAGCTCACGCTGGCTTTCCAGACCTACTTCACCGATGGCAGCTCGGTTGCCAGCCGCTCGGTGATCCACAGCCTGATACTGGAGCCGGACTATCCGCGCATCAGCATCGTGCACCACATGGCCGTGCCCTGCCATGCCCAGGTCAACCGGCTGGACAAAACCCGCATCCTGCAAAAACAGCGTCCGCTGGATCGCCCGTCAGGGACGGTGAACGCCGAGCTGAACTGGCCGGTTGGTGACGAAGACGCAGGAGCGGGCGCATGAGCGGCGCTCCCTTGATCCTCGGTGCCGCCTGCGCCTTCCCCTCCGGGCCCAGTCTCGAGCTGGCCGACGCGGCGGTGCGCAGCCAGCTCTCACTGCTGCAATACCACCCGATCTACCGCGACTGCGCCGGTAGCGCGCCGCGCATCAGTTGCTTTCCCGACGCGTCTGCATTCGATGCCTCGCGCTGGCACGTGCTCGCCCGCCACGCACTGGCCCAGCTCACCCAAGCGCTGATACCCCAGTGGCACGCGCTGCACACCGCGCCTCGCCTGCTCTGGCTGGTGCTGCCCGACGCCGCCCGGCCCGGTATGCCACCCGGCTTGGTCGAGCAGGTGGGCGCAGCCGTTCAGCACGAACTGTGGCCATGGCAGCACATCCACCTGGTCTGCGGCGGCCACGCGGCCGGCATCGCCGCGCTGGTCGCGGCGCGGCAGGCACTCCACGCCCAGCCCGACGCCCTGGCCGTGGTGCTCGCCGTCGAAGCCGGCCTGGGCCACGAGGCGCTGCACTGGCTCGACCTGCAAGGACTGCTGCACGGCGCCAGCACGCCGCTCCATGGACAGTTGCGCCGCAATGCCTATGGCCGCGTGCCCGGCGAAGGCGCCGCCGCCATCGCGCTCGGCGCGTCGGTCCAGCTCGCCCCGGCGAGCTGGGCGCGGCTGCTGGGTTGCGCCACCGCGCTGGAGCCCGTTACGCATACTTCACCCCGGCCTTGTACGGGCCTGGGCCTCACCCAGGCGGCACGCCAGGCCATCGAGCAAGCGCGCACGCACAGCCCCGCCCCGGTCGGTCAGCTGATCGCCGATCTCAACGGCGAGCCCTACCGCGCCGACCAGTTCGGCTTTGCCGCATTGCGTCTGGGCCGCGCGTTCACCCCGGATTGGCAGCGCAGCGTGCCGGCGCTCGCCAGCGGCGACTTGCACAGCGCCAGCGCCCTGGCGCACGTTGCCCTGGCAGCCTACGGCCAATGGCGGCGGCCGCAGGGCACTCATATCCTGGTGCTTGCCAGCTCAGACGACACATTGCGTGGTGCCGCCGTCCTCGGTGCCAGCCAACCCACACGGAATCTGCCGGAGATTCGCGCATGGCGATCACCATCAACATCAACGGCCTGACCCTATGCCATCGCGGCAGCGGCGGCGTCAGCCACAACACCTTGCCCGACGTGTGCAAGACGCCAAGCACGGGCATCCCGCTGCCCTACCAGAACGAGGCCTACTCGCGCGACCTCATCAAAGGCACCGTCAGCGTTTTTGCCGATGGCGGCAACAGCATCGCCAACTTTGGCAGCCAGTTTGCCAAGAGCGTGTTCGACGAAGGCGGGTCGATGGGCGGGATCGTCTCTGGCACCCACCTGGCCGAAACCGACTGGATCACCCACTCCTTCGACGTGTTCTTCGAAGGCAAGCCCGCCTGCCGGCTCACCGACAAGCTGTTCATGAACCACCGCAACACGGTGAACATGGCGGGTTTGAAGCAACGCGACCTGCCCCAGGCCGATCAGGACTTCTTCGACGAGATTTGCGAAATGGCCTGCGCGTGCTGGAACACCCACAAGAAAGGCGGGCCGCAGCCGCTTCAACGGGGCCAGACGTTTCAAGAGTGCATGCGCAGGAAGATCGACGACAAGTATTACAACGGCCCGGCCAATGCCCGCACCGGCCGCTATCCCAAGCCCGACGCGCGGATGTGGCGCGAGGTGTCCTTCGACCGGGGCGGTGGCTGGGATATGATCGGCAGCACGTCCAACCCAGGCCTGCCCAGCTCGCAATATCCTTGGCCCGACTCCCGTCGCCTGGACATTGGCCGCATCGGCGCGGATGGCAAGTTGAGCAAAATCTTCGATGTGAAGTTTCCGGGGGATTCGCTGGATAACGAAGCGGCAAAAGAATACCGCGACATCGCCAAGCGGCAGACAGGTAGCAAAAAGAACTTCGAGGAGTTCAAGGTCGACCAACGCTGTAACTGCGACGACGACGAGGAGCCGCCGCAACATCCGGCGCCGGTGACGGCACCCGAGCCGAAGAAGAGCTTCATCGACAAGTACGGCGACGCGCTCCAGGCCGCCACCGGCGTCGCCCTGACGGGTTGGGCCTTATGGGGCGTGCTGATCATCTCGGAAGGTACGCGGGTCATTCCAGCCCGCAACGCCATCCCCATCCCTTGACCCCGTGCCGCTGTATCGACAAGGAGAATGACACCCCATGGACATCAATCAAGCCGTTGCCGAACTCGTCCAGCGCGAAGGCGGTGTCTGCATCTTCGACAAAATTGCCTTCCCGCTTCCCTACAACACCGATGCTGTCGCCTGCAAGTTCGGCCTGGGGGCGGAACTATATATGTCACCTTGCGATCAGCTTTTGCTACGCCAGCGCGCGCTGGAGTTCATGGTGGATTACTGGAAAATGTTTCCAGACAAAGTGGATCGTTTCCTGGCCCGAGGGACGAAACGCGCGGTCAAGTTCTCTGGCGACCCGCGTGCCCGTATCCAAGCCGACATCGATCTGCCACCGCACAATGGCTATGGTGCAGCGCTGATGGGCATGGTGGACATTGGCATGAAGATTGACAGCGTTGATCCGTACCGAGCCGATGTTATGGTCTGTCGTGCGGAAGAACACGAACTTTCCTGCGTCAACGCCCATTTCCAGATATGTAACAACCAAGGGGTGCCGAATTTTGACGTGCTACTAGCTGCCACTTTGCGCTGGTGCGCCATCTGCCAGCCAGTACATGGCAGCGCCGGGTTTGTCTTCATATTCGAGAGCAAACAGGAAAGCGAATACGCCCAGCAACTGTTCAAGCGCTTTCCTGGGTTTGATTTCCAAGGGTGCGTGGATTTCTCTATGGAGGCGCAGTCAGTTCACAACCGCATCAAATGCGTGAACTGGCTGACCGTGCTGAGCGACGCGCTGGTTGGGGAACTGGGCGGACGCGACAAGATGCGCGCGGCGCTGGAGCCGGTGTGCAAGCTGCACGCCTACCCGGGCGGGGTGGTAATCCAGGCTGGGGCCTGTCCGCAGATCGGCGACACCGGGCGTGACGACGTTCCCGAAGCCTATAGGTTGGTGGCGCGTTATACGAAATCAATTCGATTCGAGGGCTACGACCACGATGGGCTGTTCCGCGTGCCGCAGGGGCTGGACGATAGAGAAGAGGCATTAGCCTGGATTCGACGGTTTGACTGAGTCGAGTCTCATGGACATTAATCAAACCGTTGCCGAACTCGTCCAGCACGAAGGCGGTATCTGCATCTTCGACAAAATTGCCTTCCCGCTTCCCTGCAACACCAATGCTGTCGCCTGCATGATCAAGGGCGCCGTCAGCGTCTTCGCCGATGGTGGTAACCGCATCGCCAACTTTGGTAGCCAGTTTGCCGAGCGCGTGGTCGACGAAGGCAGGTCGATGGGTGGGATCGTCTCGGGCATCCACCTGGGCGGCACCGACTGGATCACCCACTCCGTCGACGTGTTCTTCGAAGGCAAGCCCGCCTGCCGGCTCACTGACAAGCTGTTCATGAACAGGCAGGGGCGCAAGTCATCGTCGCCCCGTCGGGGGTGCGCCCCAGCTTTGTCTTGCCCCGCCGAGCTCAGTCCCGCGGCGAGAGCAGTTGGGCCAGCTCGACCGCCGAGCGCACGCCCATTTTTTCGAACACCCGGGAGCGGTGCACTTCGACGGTACGCATCGAGATGTTCAGCTCGTCGGCGATCACTTTGTTGAACTTGCCGGCCAGCACCAGCTGCATCACTTCGTGTTCCCGCGGGGTGAGCTGGGCGAGGCGGGTGGCGACGGTGGCCTGGGTTTCCTGATTGGCCTGATGGCGGGCGTTGGTGGCCAGCGCGCGGATCACCACGTCCACCAGCGCGTTGTCGTCCACGGGCTTTTCGAGGAAGTCGAAGGCGCCTTTTTTGAGGGCGCCGACGGCCATCGGCACGTCGCCGTGGCCGGTGAGGAAGATCACCGGCAGGGTGTTGCCGCGCTCCAGGAGGGCGTCGAAGCATTCGAGGCCGCTCATCTCGCGCATCCGGATGTCGAGCACGATGCAGCCCTGCCAGTCGGGCTGCCAGGCGGCGAGAAAGTCTTCGGCCGAGGCCCACGCGCGGGCGGCCACGTTGCGGGTGCGGAACAGCCAGCCGAGGGCGTCGCGGATGGCTTCGTCGTCGTCGACGATGTGGGCGAGGGGCATGGCGGGATTGCTCATTGGGTATGCACCGGGAGCGAGAAGTTGAAAATCGTACCACCGCCCGGATGGGCCTCGAAGGTGAGGCGGCCGCGGTGCAGCTCGGCGATGGAACGGCAGATGTTGAGGCCCATGCCCATGCCCTCTTCCTTGGTGGTGAAGAATGGGGCGAAGAGCTTTTCGGCCACGTCGGGCGGGATGCCCTTGCCCCGGTCGGCCACGCTGAAGATCAGCATGCCGTCGGCCTCGTGGGTGGTGAGCTGCACGTGGCGGGCGTCGCGCGGGCTGTCGGCCATGGCGTCCATGCCGTTGCGGATCAGATTGACGGCCACCTGCTCGATCATCACCGGGTCGGCCAGCACGCCGGGGAGGTTTTCGTCGAGATCCACGTCGATGTCCACGCCGCGGCGGATGGCGTCGGGCTCCACCAGGCCGACGGCCTCGCGGATGATGGCGTTGAGGTCTGCGGGTTCGAGCTTGGGTTCGCTGCGCCGCACGAAGGCATGCACCCGGCGGATGATCTGGCCGGCGCGCTGGGCCTGCTTGCCGATCTTCTGGAGGATGCCGGTCAGCTCGCCGTCCGACAGCGCGCCGTGTTCGATCATGTTGAGGCAGCCGGTGTTGTAGCTGGAGATGGCGGCCAGGGGCTGATTGAGCTCGTGGGCGAGGGTCGAGGCCATCTCGCCCATCGTGACCAGCCGCGCGGTGGCCTGCAGGCGTTCCTGCTGCTGGCGGGCGAGTTCCTGGGTGCGCTTCTGCTCGGTGACATCCACCATCGAGCCCATCCAGCCGATCTGGCGGCCGTCGGCGTCGATCAGCGGGGCCTCAATGAGCAGCGCGTCGAAGCGCTCGCCGCTCCTGCGCATCAAGCGGATCTCGACGCCCTGGGGCGGGGCGTTGCCGCCGAGGATCATCTGGTGGACCTCGTAGGTGCGTTCGAGGCTCTCGGGCGCCCAGTAGGGCATCGGCGGCATCAGGCCGACGAGCTCATCGGCGCTCCAGCCGACCATCCGGCAGAAGGCCGGGTTCACGTAGGTGATGCGGCCCTGCAGGTCGCGGGCGCGCATGCCGGTGTTGAGGGAATCTTCCATCGCCTTGCGGAAGGCGTGTTCGCTGCGCAGGGCCTGTTCGGCGGCCTGCCGGCGCACCATGTGACGCCGCAGCTGCCACAGGCTCCACACGATGGCTGCGGCGAGCACGCCCAGCGAGCCCATCAGCAGCAGCGAGATCCAGCGCACCTCCGACTTGTAGGCGGTGATGTTCAGATCGAGCCCGTGGCCTGGCGGCTCGAAGGGAATCTCGTAGGCGAGGCCCGACAGGGGCGAGACCTTCGACTTGGCGGCGATCTCGGCGCCCAGGTTGTTCACCACCGCCACCCGGTAGCGCTCGGAGAACCACCAGGGCACCTGATGGGCGAGGATTTCATTGACCGAATACACGCCGACGACCGTGCCCAGGTGGTGTCCGCCTTCGAAGATGGGCACATGGACTTCGAAGTGGCTCTGGTTGCCGATCACCGCGTAGGCGTCGCTGTAGGTGGGCCGGCCGAGGGAGCGGGAGAGGCGGAAGGCGGCGTCCGACGGAAAGCTGCCGGCGGCTTCGCCCACCAGGTGGCTGTCGGTGTAGGGCGGCTCGGCGTCCTTCACCTTGCCGTCGGGGCCGAGCCACAGGATGCGGATCATCCCGCTTTCCGGGTCGAGGGCGCGCTTGATGCGGGCCTCGGTGGCCGCGCCGCGGCTGTTTGCGCCGAGCAGTTCCGGCCCGAGCTGGGTGAGCTGGGCGTTATTGCGCTCGAACTGGAAGGAGAGGTTCTGCTCCATCCACAGCACGTCGTTGATGAGCGTGGCGCGCTGCTCCTCGGCGTCCTGGCGGTGGGTGAGCCACAGCAGCGCGGCCATGGTGGCGATGAACAGCACCACGGCGGCGTAGGGGAGGCTCCAGTAGACGCGAGGCGGGGCGGCGGTGGGCGGGGTCGGCAAGGGATTGGCGATCATGGTGTTGGCGCAGGCTGCGTTATGACCTTTTGGAGTGGCTCCGGGCATTCGAATTTTCCACACTGCGGTTATCCACAATTGAGGGGGGGGCACGCCATGCCGAAACTCGCGACATGGTTTGCCATAACGGCAGCTTGTTCGAGATTAAATAAATTTTATTGGAGACAATCATGAAGCGTCGCACCGCAATTTTCAGTCTCGCCGCCCTGGGCCTTGCCACTTTCTCCGGCATGGCCGCCGCCCAGGCCCCGATCGTCATCAAGTTCAGCCACGTGGTGGCTGCCGACACCCCGAAGGGCAAGGCCTCGGAATTCTTCAAGAAGCGCGCCGAGGAGCTCACCAAGGGCAAGGTGAAGGTTGAGGTCTTCGCCAACAGCGCACTTTACAAGGACAAGGAAGAACTCGAAGCCCTGCAGCTGGGCGCCGTGCAGATGCTGGCGCCGTCGCTGGCCAAGTTTGGCCCGCTGGGCGTGAAGGAGTTCGAAGCCTTCGACCTGCCCTACATCTTCGACGATTACACCGAACTGCACCGGATCACCCAGGGCCCGGTGGGCGCCAGCATCCTGAAGAAGCTGGAGCCCAAGGGCATCGTCGGCCTGGCTTTCTGGGATAACGGCTTCAAGTCGTTCTCGGCCAACACCCCGATCCGCACCCCGGCCGACCTGAAGGGCAAGAAGCTGCGCATCCAGTCGTCCAAGGTGCTTGAAGAGGAAATCCGGGCCCTCGGCGGCCTGCCCCAGGTGATGGCCTTCTCCGAGGTGTACCAGGCCCTGCAGACGGGCGTCGTGGATGGTACCGAGAATCCCCACTCCAATATGTACACCCAGAAGATGCACGAGGTGCAGAAGCACCTGACCGTGACCGACCACGGTTATCTGGGTTACGCAGTGATCGCCAACAAGAAGTTCTGGGACGGCCTGCCCGCCGATGTCCGTGGCCAGCTCGAGCAGGCCATGAAGGAATCCACCGTCTACGCCAACAAGATCGCCCAGGAAGAGAACGACAAGTCCCTGGAGGCGATCAAGAAGAGCGGCAAGACCCAGGTCTATGTGCCGACCAAGGAAGAGAAGCTCGCCTTCAAGAAGGCGCTGGTGCCCGTCCACCAGAAGATGGAAGGCCGGATCGGCAAGGATCTGATCCAGTCGATCTACAAGGAAACCGGCTTCGATCCCGCGAAGCTGTAATGTTCGGTGCCCCGGGCCGGGCGTGTTCCGGCGCGGGGCTTTCCCCTTTCCCGCTGCGTTCTTCAGCGAGGTCAAATCATGAAGATTCTCGATCGCCTCGAGGAGTGGATCATCACGCTCCTCATGGGGGGAGCGACTGCGATCATCTTTTTCGCGGTTGTTCACCGATATCTGGCCGGTCTCAGCATTCCCGGCCTTCAGGACTGGCTCCTGTCCCTCAATGTGAGCTGGACCCAGGAGCTGTGCATCATCATGTTCGTGTGGATGGCCAAGTTCGGCGCCGCCTACGGCGTGCGGACCGGCATCCACGTGGGCGTCGATGTGCTCATCAACCGCCTGTCCGACAGCAACCGGAGCAAGTTCATCCTCTTCGGGCTGATGGCCGGCGCACTGTTTACCGCGGTGGTGGCTACGCTTGGCGCCCACTTCGTGTGGGAGAACGGCGCCCACTACGCCTTCCTCAGCCTGACCGGCGCCGAGTTTGGCGATGTGCCGGAAGGCCCCACCACGCCCGATCTGGAGTGGCCCACCTGGATCGTCTATAGCGCGATCCCCCTGGGCTCCAGCCTGATGTGCTTCCGTTTCCTTCAGGTGGCCTGGAACTTCGTGCGTACCGGCGAGCTGCCGCACCACGATCATGGCCATGTGGATGGTCTGGAAGACGAAGTGCTGCCGGTGGATGCGGACGTCTACGGCATGGGCGACAACCTGCACATGCACGATCTCAAGCATCGTCAGGTCGGTGACAAGAAGGGAGGCCAGCAATGAACGCCGCAATCATCTTTGGCATCCTGGCCGTCCTGATGCTGACCGGGATGCCAATCTCGATCTCCCTCGGCCTCACGGTGCTCACCTTCCTGTTCACGATGACCGAGGTGCCGCTCGAATCGGTGGCGCTCAAGTTGTTCACCGGCATCGAGAAGTTCGAGATCATGGCGATCCCGTTCTTCATCCTGGCGGGCAACTTCCTCACTCACGGGGGGGTGGCCAAGCGGATGATCAACTTCGCCACGGCGATGGTCGGTCACTGGTATGGCGGCCTGGGCCTCGCCGGCGTGGTGGCCTGTGCGCTGTTCGCGGCGGTGTCCGGTTCGTCGCCGGCGACGGTGGTGGCGATCGGTTCGATCCTGCTGCCGGCGATGGTGCGGGCGGGTTTTCCGAACCGCTTCGGCGCCGGGATCATCACCACGGCTGGGGCGCTGGGCATCCTGATCCCGCCGTCCATCGTGATGGTGATGTACTCGGTGGCCACCAACACCTCGGTCGGCGCGCTGTTCATGGCCGGCGTGGTGCCGGGCCTGGCCCTGGCGGCAACCCTCGGCGGCGTGACCTGGTATCGGGCCCGCAAGTTCGACTACCCGCGTCAGCCCAAGGCGAGCTTTGCCGAGCGGATGAAGGCCTTCCGGGATTCGGTGTGGGGCCTGCTGCTGATCGTGGTGGTGATGGGCGGGATCTACACCGGCATCTTCACGCCCACCGAGGCGGCGGCGATGAGCGCCATGTACGCCTTCATCGTGGCGGTGTTCGTCTATAAGGACATGCCCCTCTCCGACGTACCGAAGGTGCTGCTCAACTCGGCCAACATGTCGGCGATGCTGCTCTACATCATCACCAACGCGGTGCTGTTCTCCTTCATCATGACCAACGAGAACATCCCGCAGGCGCTGGCCGACTGGATGCTCGGCAACGGGCTGGGGGTGATCGCCTTCCTGCTGGCGGTGAACGTGCTGCTGCTCCTGGCCGGCAACTTCATGGAGCCGTCGTCCATCGTGCTGATCTTCGCCCCGATCCTGTTCCCGGTGGCGATGAAGCTGGGCATCGACCCGGTGCACTTCGGCATCATCATGGTGGTGAACATGGAAGTCGGCATGTGCCATCCGCCGGTGGGCCTCAATCTGTACGTGGCCTCGGGCATCACCAAGATGGGCATCACCGAGCTCACCGTGGCGGTGTGGCCGTGGCTGCTGTCGATGCTGATCTTCCTGGGTCTCGTCACCTACTGGCCGGGCCTGTCCCTGTGGTTCCCGCGGATGCTGGGCATGATGTGATGCACTGTAGGGCAAGCTGATCCGTAACCGAAACGCACCCTGCGGGGTGCGTTTCCTTTTGGCGGGGGAGGTCGCCGGGTTTGGTCGGGCCGGCCAGTTGTGATAAAAGGGCGTGTTTTCCGTGGCCTGCCCGGGCCACGTGTGTTCCGCTCTGCGAGGCCCTCGTTGTCCCAGCCTTCTTCCCCGTCGTCGCCGTCCCAAGTGCCCACCCGCGAGCACGACTGCTACCACTGCGGTCTGCCGATTCCCGATGATGTCGATCTCGCCGTCGATATCGAAGGCACCCCCCACCACATGTGCTGCACGGGCTGCCAGGCAGTGGCCCAGTCCATCGTCAGCAGCGGCCTGATCGACTACTACCGGCGCCGCGACGCGATGCCCGAGCAGGCCCGCGAGGCGATGCCCGACGAGCTGAAGGATCTCGGCCTCTTCGATCATCCGGATTTCCAGCAGGGCTTCGTCAAGCCCATCGGCGAACACGAGCGCGAAGCGGCGCTGATCCTCGAAGGCATCACCTGCTCTGCGTGCATCTGGCTCAACGAGCAGCACGTGGCCCACCAGCCCGGCGTCACGGCGGTGGACATCAACTACGCCACCCGCCGCGCCCGGGTGCGCTGGGACGAGCGCAAGATCAAGCTCTCCGACATCCTCGCCGCCATCCAGGCCATCGGCTACCGGGCCTATCCCTATGACTCGGCCCGCTCCGAGCAGATTTCCCAGCGCGAGCGCCGCGCGGCCCTGTGGCGACTGTTCGTCGCCGGCTTCGGGATGATGCAGGTGATGATGTACGCCTTCCCGGTGTACATCGCCGACGGCGACATGACCGCCGACATCGAGTCGATGATGCGTTGGGCGAGCCTGATCCTCACCGCGCCGGTGGTGCTGTATTCTGCCGCGCCCTTCTTCAGCCACGCCTGGCGCGACATCAAGCTGCGCCGGCTGGGCATGGACGTGCCGGTCGCGCTGGGCGTCGGCGCGGCCTTCGTGGCCAGCTGCTGGGCCACCTTAACCGGCAAGGGCGAGGTGTACTTCGATTCGGTGACGATGTTTGTGTTCTTCCTGCTGTGCGGCCGCTACGTGGAAATGCTGGCCCGCCAGAAAGCCGTGCGCGGCGTGGAGGAGCTGGGCAAGGCGCTGCCGGCCTTCGCCGAACGCCTCGCCAACTGGCCTGATCCGGAAGGCGAACGGGTGCCGGTGTCGCAATTGCAGGCCGGCGACATGATCCGCGTGAAACCGGGCGAGACCGTGCCGGCCGACGGCATCGTGGCCGAGGGCGAGAGCGAGGCCAACGAGGCACTCCTCACCGGCGAGAGCCGTCCGGTGCCCAAGAAGCCTGGCGCCCAGGTGACCGGCGGCAGCGTGAACATCGGCAGCCCGCTGTGCGTGCGGGTCACCCGTACCGGTGAGCACACCCGCCTCGCCGCGATCCGCCAGCTGATGGAGCGTGCTTCGGTCGAGAAGCCCCGCGTCGTCCAGCAGGCCGACCGGGTGGCGGCCTATTTCATCGTCGCGCTGCTGGTGCTCGCGGTGGTCACCGCCGGCTGGTGGTGGTGGCACGACCCGGATCGCGCCCTGTGGGTGTTCGTCTCGGTGCTGGTGGTGAGCTGCCCCTGCGCGCTCTCGCTGGCCACGCCGGTGGCGCTTACGGTGGCCACCGACGCGCTGGCGCGGATGGGGGTGCTGGTCACCCGCGGCCACGCAATCGAAGCCCTGGCCCGGGCCGATCATTTTGTTTTCGACAAGACCGGCACGCTCACCTACGGCGAGATGCGCGTCGAGCAGATCCGCCTGCTGGGGCAGAGTGACGAGATGGACGCGCTGCGCCTTGCCGCCGGCCTGGAGCAGGGCTCCGAGCACGCCATCGCCGAGGCCCTGCGCCGGCGCGGCGGCGGCCTGGTGGTGCCGGCTTTCGGCAACGTGGCGGCAACGACGGGGCAGGGCGTGGCCGGTGTGCTGGATGGCGTCGCCTACCGCATCGGCCGTCCTTCTTTCGTGGCCGAACTGGTGGGCTTGCCCGAGCCGGAAGCGCTGCTGGCCGACGAAGGCTCCGGCCGTACCGTCATCGCGCTGGGTTCGGCCGCCGGCTGGATCGCCGGCTTTGCCCTGTCCGACGGGCTGCGGGAGGATTGTCCGGCGGCGCTGGCCTCGCTGCGCGACAAGGGCATCGACATGTCGATCCTGAGCGGCGACACCCCGGCCACCGTCGAGACACTGGCCCGGGAGCTGGGCGTCGCCAATGCCCGGGGCGGCATGACTCCGGAAGGCAAGCACGCCGCGCTGCGTGCGCTGCAGACCGAGAACGCGATCGTCGCGATGGTCGGCGACGGCGTGAACGACGCGCCGGTGCTGGCCCAGGCCCAGGTTTCCATCGCCATGGGCGGCGGCACAGATCTCGCCCGCAATCAGGCCGACATCGTGCTGCTGTCCGGCCGGCTGTCGTCCCTGGCGGAAGGGCTGGATCTCTCCCGTCGGGCGCTCAAGATCATCCGCCAGAATCTCTGGTGGTCGTTCGCCTACAATTTCACCGCCGTTCCCCTCGCCATGTCCGGGCTCGTCACGCCCTGGATGGCCGGGATCGGCATGTCGGCGAGTTCGCTGTTCGTCGTCCTCAATGCCCTGCGCCTCCAGCGCGGGCGCCAACGCTGAGATCGGATCATGGAAAGTCTTTATCTGCTCATCCCGCTGTCCATCGTCCTGGTCTTCCTGATCGGTGTCATTTTCTGGTGGTCGGTGCGGAGCGGGCAGTTCGACGACCTGGAAGGGCCGGGCTACCGCGTCGTCAGCGACGACGACGATCCGCCGACGCAGGCCCGGGAGAAGGGCGTTCCGAAGGCGGGCGACTGAGCCGGAAATCTCCACGCTATCTGAAGGGTTTTTGACCCAAATCAATTCTGCCCCCAGGGGCGTCGTGCATACTCGATCCCAAGTTGAAGACGCAAGTGCGAGCAAGAACGAGTGTCTTCCAGGCATCACTGCCTGTGGCTTAAGTCTCTCTGTTGGGGTTGGGGGTGCGCGATGCGCACCCTTTTTTTTTGCCTCTTCGCCCCCATATCCCCTTGGTTGCGCATCCGGCGCCCGTCCCCTGTCGGCCGTCGCGCGCCGTCCATCGTCGTGGCAATGCCGAAAAACGCCGATCTGACGCACCAACCTGCTAAAATTCCAAGCTTTCGGTTTTTCGACCATCCTTTGTCTCACGGAGTCCTGACTCATGGCTATTGAACGCACCCTTTCCATCATCAAGCCCGATGCCGTCGCCAAGAACGTGATCGGCCAGATCTACGCCCGTTTCGAAGGCGCTGGCCTGAAGGTCATCGCCGCCAAGATGGCGCACCTGTCCGAGCGCGAAGCCGGTGAGTTCTACGCCGTGCACAAAGAGCGCCCCTTCTTCAAGGATCTGGTTTCCTTCATGACCTCCGGCCCGGTGATGATCCAGTGCCTGGAAGGCGAGAACGCCATCGCCAAGAACCGCGAGCTGATGGGCGCCACCGACCCGAAAAAGGCCGACAAGGGCACCATCCGCGCCGACTTCGCCGAGTCCATCGACGCCAACGCCGTTCACGGCTCCGACGCGCCGGAAACCGCTGCTGTGGAAGTTGCCTTCTTCTTCCCGGGCATGAACGTTTACAGCCGTTGATGATCTATACCGGCGGGATGAAATTTCTTCCTCCCGCTGGTCTGGACGGAAATACACGTGGTCAATCTTCTCGATTTCGATGCGGCAGCACTCACCGACTGGTTCCTCCAGCAAGGTGAGAAACCCTTTCGTGCCAAGCAGGTGCTCCGCTGGGTGCATCGCTTCGGCGTGACCGATTTCGAGCAGATGACCGACGTGGCCAAGTCGCTGCGGGCCAAGCTCGCGGCGACGGCCTGCATCACGCCGCCGGTCCCGGTGCGCGACAGCATTTCGACAGACGGCACCCGCAAGTGGCTGCTCGACGTGGGCAACGCCAACGCGGTCGAGACGGTGTTCATCCCCGAAACCAACCGCGGCACCCTGTGCATCTCGTCCCAGGCGGGCTGTGCGCTTGATTGCGCGTTCTGTTCCACCGGCAAGCAAGGTTTCAACCGCAACCTCAGTGCCGCCGAGATCATCGGCCAGCTGTGGCTCGCCAACCGCCTGCTCGGCGCCAACGGCGACGGCGAGCGCGTCATCAGCAACGTGGTGATGATGGGTATGGGCGAGCCCCTCGCCAACTTCGACAACGTGGTGTCGGCGCTCAACCTGATGCTCGACGACAACGCCTATGGCCTGTCGCGGCGGCGGGTGACGGTCTCCACGTCCGGCATCGTCCCGGCGATGGATCGCCTGCGCGAGGCCTGCCCGACGGCGCTGGCGGTATCGCTGCACGCATCCAACGATGCCCTGCGCGACCAGCTCGTGCCGATCAACCAGAAATACCCCCTGCGTGAACTCATGGCCGCCTGTCAGCGCTATCTCGAGCGTGCGCCCCGGGATTTCATCACCTTCGAGTACGTCATGCTCGACGGGGTGAATGATTCCGACGCCCACGCCCGCGAGCTCATCGCGCTCACCCGGGATGTGCCCTGCAAGTTCAACCTGATTCCGTTCAACCCCTTCCCGAATTCCGGTTTCGAGCGCTCTCCTGCGCCGCGCATCAAGCGCTTCGCCGAGATCCTCATCGCGGCCGGCATCGTCACCACCACCCGCAAGACCCGCGGGGATGACGTCGACGCCGCCTGCGGCCAGCTTGCCGGGCAGGTGAAGGACAAAACCCGTCGCACGACCCGAATCGTGCCGATCACCGGAGCCTGAATGTGATGAGACGCATCCCGTCCGCCGTCGCTGTTGTGCTTGCCGTCGTCGGCCTTGCGGGTTGTGCCGGAGGCAATTTCGGTGCGCCGGTGGCGTCGATCGAACGGCCCGTCTCCGACAGGCCCACGGTCACGGATGCCCAGCGCAAGGCCAAGGTACACGTCGACCTGGGGCTGGCCTACCTGCAGGCAGGTCGTTACGGCGTGGCGCTGGATGAAGCCAAGTCCGCCGCCCACTACGATCCCCGCTACGCGCCGGCCTATCAGCTGATGGGGCTGGTGCACATGTACCTCGAAGAGAATGCGGTCGCTGCCGCCAATTTCGAGCGCGCGCTGCAACTCGCGCCGGGCGATCCGGAGATCATGAACAGCTACGGCTGGTTCCTGTGCTCGATGGGCAAGGAGCCGGCCGGGCTGGAGCAACTCACCGCTGCGGCCCGCAACCCCTATTACCAGACGCCGACCCGCGCGCTCGCCAACGCCGGCATGTGCCAGCTGCGCCTGAAGAACGACGCGGCTGCTGAAGACTTCTTCCTGCGGGCGGTCGAGGCCGACAACGGCAATCAGGCGGCGATCTATCACCTGGCCGCCATCGCCTACCGGCGTGGTGCCAACGAGGCGGCCAAGCGCTATCTCGCCGCCCTGCATCAGGGCGGTGACTCGTCGGCCGAAAGCCTCTGGCTGGCGATCCGCGTCGAACGCAAGCTCGGCGACCGGGCGGCCGAGGCCTCCCTCGTGCAGCAGTTACGGCGCCGTTTTCCCGGCTCTCCCGAATATCAGGCTTTCTTGCAAGGGCAGTATCAGTGACCGATCCTCAAGTTTTGCCTCAGGCCCCGGCGGGGACGCCTGCGGATTCTTCCGCTGGCGAAACCCTGCGACGCCAGCGTGAGGTGCTCGGCCTCAGCGTTTCCGAGGTGGCGAATTCCCTCAAGCTCAATCCCCGGCAGGTCGAAGCGCTGGAGTCCGGTCGTTTCGACCAGCTTCCCGGCGCCGCCTTCACGCGGGGCTTCCTGCGCAACTATGCGCGCCTGCTCAAGATCGATCCGGCGCCGCTGCTCGCTGGCCTGCAGGCATCGGTCACGTCCGAGACTGTCGAGCTTTCACCGGCCTCTAACGCTCAGGGCGACATGCCCCAGGTTGGTCGCGGGCGTTTCCGCCGCTCGGTGATTCCCGGCGTGCTGGCTGCGCTGGCCCTGTTCGGGATCGTCGTCGCCGGTTGGTATTACGACACCCAGCGCAAGAAGGTGGCTGATGAACTGATCGCCAGCGCCCCGGCACCGGTCGGCGAGGCTGCAGGCATGCCGCCCGCTGCGGGCGTTCCGACCCAGGAAGGTGACGCCGGCAAGGCGCCCGATGTCGCGCCGGCAGCCGCTGATCCGGCCGCGGCCCAGGGCACGCCGACCGCGGTGCCGCTGCCCGTTCCGGTCAAGATCGACGAGCCCGCGCCTGCGCCGGCTGCCGCTGTCGGCGGCAAGGATCGGCTGGTGTTCGAGTTCGCGCAGGATGCGTGGATCGAAGTGAAGGACAAGAACGGCAAGGCCGTCATCACCAAGCTGGGCAAGGCCGGTTCGCGGGAAGAGTTCGAAGTCTCGCCGCCCGTCGCCGTCGTGATCGGCAACGCCCGCTCGGTCAAGCTCGAGCGCAACGGCCAGCCGGTGGATTTCGGTCTCACCGGCAAGATGACGATCGCCCGCCTCAAGTTCGAGTGACAGGACGCAAGATGGATCTACTTCTCTCCGGGCGCGCAGCCACCCGCCGGATCACCCGTCAGGTTCGTGTCGGCCATGTGCTGATCGGCTCCGACGCGCCGGTCGTCGTCCAGTCGATGACCAACACCGACACTGCCGACGATTTCGCGACCACCATGCAGGTGGCCCAGCTGGCCCGCGCTGGCTCCGAGATGGTGCGTGTCACCGTCAATACCGACGAAGCCGCCAAGGCCGTGCCGAAGATCCGCGAGAAGCTGCTCGCGATGAACCTCGACGTGCCGCTGGTGGGCGATTTCCACTACAACGGCCACAAGCTGCTCGCCGACAACCCGGCCTGCGCCGAAGCCCTCGACAAGCTGCGCATCAACCCGGGCAACGTGGGGCAGGGCGTCAAGCGCGACACCCAGTTCGCGTCGATTGTCGAGATGGCCTGCAAGTACGACAAGCCGGTGCGCATCGGCGTCAATTGGGGCAGCCTCGATCAGTCCGTGATGGCGCGGATCATGGATGAGAACGCCAAGCGCGCCGTGCCCCGCGACGCCGGCGCGGTGATGCGCGAGGCGCTGGTCACCTCAGCGCTCGAATCCGCCGCCAAGGCCGAGGAATATGGCCTCGCCGGCAACAAGATCATCCTCTCGGCCAAGGTCAGCAGTGTGCAGGATCTGATCGCCGTCTATCGCGATCTGGCCGCCCGCTGCGACTACCCGCTGCACCTGGGCCTCACCGAGGCCGGCATGGGCTCGAAGGGCATCGTCGGCTCGACCGCGGCGCTGGCCGTGCTGCTCCAGGAAGGCATCGGCGACACGATCCGCGTTTCGCTGACGCCGGAGCCCAACGGCAGCCGTACCCAGGAAGTCATCGTTGCCCAGGAAATCCTCCAGACCATGGGTCTGCGGGCCTTCACGCCGATGGTCACGGCGTGCCCGGGTTGCGGCCGCACCACCAGCACGCTGTTCCAGGAAATGGCGTCCGACGTCCAGAACTACGTGCGCGACAACATGCCGCTGTGGCGCGATCAGTTCGACGGCGTCGAGAACATGACCCTTGCCGTGATGGGCTGCATCGTCAATGGCCCCGGCGAGAGCAAGCACGCCAACATCGGCATCTCGCTGCCGGGCACGGGTGAATCCCCCGCGGCGCCGGTGTTCGAGGATGGCGTCAAGACCCAGACCCTGCGTGGCGACAACATCACCAACGAATTCAAGGCCATCATCGAACGCTATGTGGCCCGCACCTATCCCCGCAAGGGCGCGGCCGTCTGACAGGCCGCAGTCAACAGAAGAACAAAAGGAATCATGAGCAAGACCCTCCAGGCCGTCCGCGGGATGAACGATATCCTGCCCGAAGAGGCCGAAACCTGGGAGCACTTCGAGGACATCGTCCGCGACTGGCTGCACAGCTACGGTTACCGTCCCATCCGCATGCCCATCGTCGAGCCGACGCCGCTGTTCAAGCGCGCCATCGGCGAAGTGACCGACATCGTCGAGAAGGAGATGTACTCCTTCGAGGATGCCCTCAACGGCGAACACCTCACCCTGCGCCCTGAAGGCACCGCCTCCTGCGTGCGCGCCGCGATCCAGCACAACCTGCTGTTCGGCCAGCCGCGCCGGCTGTACTACCAGGGCCCGATGTTCCGTCACGAGCGGCCCCAGAAAGGGCGTTACCGCCAGTTCCATCAGATCGGCGTCGAGGCCCTCGGCTTCGACGGTCCGGACATCGACGCCGAGCACATCCTGATGTGCGCCCGCCTGTGGGACGACCTGGGCCTCGAAGATGTCAAGCTGGAGATCAACTCCCTCGGCAGCAGCGACGAGCGCGCCGCGCATCGGGCTGCGCTGATCGCCTACCTCGAACAGCACAAGGACAGCCTCGACGAGGACGGCCAGCGGCGGCTCTACACCAACCCGCTGCGCATCCTCGACACCAAGAACCCCGACCTGCAGGGCATTGTCGAAGCTGCGCCCAAGCTCTTCGAGTTCCTGGGCGAGGAATCCCTCAAGCATTTCGACGGCGTGCAGACCATCCTCAAGGATGCCGGGCTGCCGTATCGCATCAACCACCGCCTGGTGCGCGGGCTGGATTACTACAACCGCACGGTGTTCGAGTGGGTCACCACCCGCCTCGGCGCCCAGGGCACCATCTGTGCCGGCGGCCGCTACGATGGCCTGGTGGCTCAGCTCGGTGGCAAGCCGGCGCCGGCAGCCGGTTTCGCGATGGGTGTCGAGCGTCTGCTCGCCCTGTGGCAGGAGTGTGGTGGTGATGCCCAGCGCCTCGTGCCGGATGTCTACCTCGTCCACGCCGGCGAGGCAGCCCAGCGGGCTGCCTTCCGGGTTGCCGAAGCGCTCCGTGGCACGGGCTTCGCGGTCACCCTGCACTGCGGTGGCGGCAGCTTCAAGTCTCAGATGAAACGCGCCGATGCCTCCGGCGCGCCGTTTGCCGTGGTGATCGGCGACGACGAAGCCGCAGCCGGCGAGGTGAGCCTCAAGCCCCTGCGTGACGGTGGCGAACAGATTCGCGTGCCCATGGACACGCTCCCCGAAACCCTGGCTGACCGCCTACTAGATTCGGAAGAAGACGATGGCTGCATTTGACCTCGAAGAGCAGGAACAGATTTCCCAGATCAAGGGCTGGTGGGAACAGTACGGCAAGCTGGTGACGACCCTCGCGGTCGCCGCCGCGCTGGCTTCGGTCGGCTGGCAGGGCTGGAACTGGTACAAGGGCAAGCAGGCCGCCGAGGCGTCCGCGCTCTACGATCAGCTTCAGACTGCGGCGGCCGAGCACAACGCGCCGAAGGTCCGCGAGGTTGCAGGAGCGTTGCTCGAAAAGTTCAGCGGCACGGCCTACGCCGATCTGGCGGCCCTGCTGTCGGCCAAGGTCCAGGCCGAGGCCGGTGATCTGAAGAACGCTCGCGCGCCGCTGGCCTGGGCCGCAGAAAAGGCCAGCGATCCCGCCCTGCGCGATCTCGCCCGCCTGCGTCTGGCGAGCGTGATGCTCGACGACAAGGCCTACGACGAAGCCCTGGCCCAACTCCAGACCGCTCCGGACGAAAGCCTGGCCGCCCGCTTCGCCGATCTGAAGGGCGACATCCTGGTTGCCCAGGGCAAGAAGGAAGAAGCCCGCGCTGCGTACAAGACCGTCGTTTCCAGCCTCGAATCCGCCACCAAGGCCGAATCGGTCACGCTCCGCGAGATCGCCCAGGCCAAGCTCGATGCGGTTGGGGGTGCCCAATGAAAGCCCCGCAACGGGCGTTGATCGTCGCCGCTGCGCTGGCGCTGGGTGCGTGCAGTTCGCTCAACCCGTTCTCCAGCAGCGGCAAGCTGCCCGCCCTCACGCCCATCACCAGTCCGGTGGCGACAAGTGAGGCATGGCGCGTGCGCGTCGGCAATACCGGCGTGTACGTGCTTCAGCCGGCGATCGTCGGTGACGCCGTCTTCGCCGCTGGAGATGGCGATGTGGTGCGCCTCGACAACGGCCGCGTGCGCTGGAAGACGCCCCTCAAGGTGACGATTTCCGGCGGTGTGGGCAGTGACGGCAACCTGGTGGTCGTCGGTACGCCGAAGGGCGAAGTGATCGCCCTCGACGCCGACAGCGGGCAGGTCAAGTGGCGCGTTCCGGTGAATGCCGAGGTGCTCGCCGCCCCGGCCGTCTCGAACGGTCTGGTCGTCGTGCGTAGTGCCGACAGCCGCCTGTTCGGGCTCGATTCTGCGGATGGGCGTCAGCGCTGGGTTTATCAGCGTGCCACGCCGCCGCTGTCGCTGCGTAACTCTGCCGGCGTGTTGCTCGAGAGCAACGTGATCCTGGCGGGCTTTCCTGGCGGCAAGCTGGCGGCGGTCAGCCCCGCAAACGGCAGCCTGATGTGGGAAGGTACGGTGGCGATCCCCCGCGGTGCGACCGAACTCGAGCGCATGTCCGACATCACCAGCCTGCCCGTGATGGGCTCCCGCGCCACTTGTGCGGTGGCCTACCAGGGGCGCATCGCCTGCTTCGACATGAGCAATGGTTCCACCCTGTGGACCCGCGATCTGTCCAGCTCGAAGGGGCTGGATCTGGACGACAGCCAGGTCTTCGTCACCGATGAGAAGGGCGCCGTGCTGGCGCTCGACATCGGCAGCGGCGCCAGCGCCTGGAAGCAGGATCAGCTCGCCGGACGCGGCACCGGGCGTCCCCGGGTCATCAACGATTACGTGGTCGTCGGCGATGCCGAAGGCTATGTCCATCTGCTGCGCAAGGACGACGGCAGGCTGGTGGGGCGCGTGCGTCCGGCGTCCAGCCCGATCATCGCCGACCCGCAACGTGCAGGCGGCAGCGTCGTCATCCAGACGCGTGACGGCAACGTCGCTGCCGTCGGCGTTCAATAACGGAGTCGCCCGCGCGTGAAACCGACCCTAGTCCTCGTCGGACGCCCCAATGTGGGCAAGTCCACCCTGTTCAACCGCCTCACCAAGACCCGGGATGCCCTCGTGGCCGATTTTCCCGGGCTCACCCGCGATCGTCGCTACGGTCTCGGCCGTGCCGCGGAGCGCGAATTCCTCGTGGTGGATACCGCCGGTTTCGACCCGGTGGCCAAGGAAGGCATCGTCCATGAGATGGCCAAGCAGGCCGAGCAGGCCATCGCCGAAGCCGATGCGCTGCTGTTCATGGTGGATGCCCGCAGCGGCCTGACGCCCCACGACGAGCAGATCGCCGTCCGCCTGCGCCGTGCCGGCCGGCCGACCTTCCTGGTCGTGAACAAGGCCGAAGGCATGAACCGGGCGATGGTCTCCGCCGAGTTCCATCAGCTTGGCCTGGGTGATCCGCTGTGCATCTCGTCGGCCCACGGTGACAACGTCACGTCCCTGATGGAGCTGATCCTCGAGAGCTTCCCGGAAGATCCCGAAGACGACGAAGCTTCGTCGTCCGGTCCGCGCGTGGCCATTGTCGGCCGCCCCAATGTGGGCAAGTCCACGCTGGTGAATACGCTGATCGGCGAAGAGCGGGTGATCGCCTTCGACATGCCTGGCACGACCCGCGATGCCATCGAGGTGCCCTTCGAACGCAACGGCCAGCACTACACGCTGATCGACACCGCAGGTCTGCGCAAGCGCGGCAAGGTCTTCGAGGCCGTCGAGAAGTTCTCGGTCATCAAGACCCTGCAGGCCGTCGAGCAGGCCAATGTGGTGGTGCTGGTCCTTGATGCCAGCCAGGAGATCTCCGACCAGGACGCCCACATCGGCGGCTTTGTCGTCGAGGCGGGCAGGGCACTTGTAGTGGCGGTCAATAAATGGGATTCGGTGGATGATTACCGCCGTCAGCGTATCAAGGAAGACATCGAACGCAAGCTGCCTTTCCTGAGCTTTGCGCGTTTCCTTTATGTTTCCGCGTTGAAGGGGCAGGGGATCGTCCCGATGCTGAAGGCTGTCGATGGTGCCTATGCAGCCGCGATGACCAAGCTCGCCACACCGAAGCTCACCCGCCTGCTGCTCGACGCGGTGCTCAAGCAGCAACCGCCGCGCCACGGCGGTTTCCGGCCCAAGATGCGTTACGCCCACCAGGGCGGGATGAATCCGCCGGTGATCGTGGTGCACGGCAGTGCGCTCGACAACGTGTCTGCGTCATATACTCGTTACCTTGAACGCACCTTCCTGGAGGCGTTCAAGCTGCAAGGAACGCCCCTGAGGATACAATTCAGGTCGTCCCACAACCCCTACGCCAACAGGGATTGACGAACCGATTTCCACACCAACAGCGATCCTCGGTGCTAATGTGGCACTGCAGCAAGTCGCTCTATAATTATTCAAAACTACAACCATAGAGGTTCTACCATGAGCAACAAGGGGCAACTCCTTCAAGACCCATTCCTCAACGCCCTGCGGCGCGAACACGTGCCGGTTTCGATCTACCTCGTGAATGGCATCAAGCTGCAGGGGCAGGTCGAGTCCTTCGATCAGTACGTTGTCCTCCTGAAGAACACCGTCACCCAGATGGTCTACAAGCACGCCATCTCCACCGTGGTGCCGGCTCGCCCCGTCAATATCCAGCAGGAACAGAACGAGGCCGCAAGCTGATCGGGCTGATGATCTGGCCCGTTCGCGGCCAACACGAATCCGGGGCCCGGCATGCTTGAACGGCCGGCCTCGGGTACGCGGGCACTCCTTGTTCAGGTCGATTTTGGTCAGGGCGGGATAGAAGAACGTCTTTCTGAAGTGTCGCTGCTCGCCGAAAGTGCCGGAGCGACCGTCGTCGGTGTCGTCCAGGGACGGCGTCAGGCGCCCGATCCGGCCCATTACGTGGGCAAGGGCAAGGCCGAGGAGATCGGTCTGGTGGCCCGGATGAACGAGGCCGACATCGTCATCTTCAACCACGACATCACCGCGGCGCAGCAGCGCAATCTCGAGCGCAAGCTCAACTGCCGGGTTGTCGACCGCTCGGCGCTGATCCTCGACATCTTCGCCCTGCGTGCCAAGAGCCACGAGGGCAAGCTTCAGGTTGAACTCGCCCAGCTGCAGCATCTGTCCACCCGCCTCGTGCGCGGCTGGACTCACCTTGAACGCCAGAAGGGGGGTATCGGCCTGCGTGGTCCGGGTGAGAAGCAGCTCGAAACCGACCGCCGCCTGCTGGGTGAGCGCGTCAAGCTGCTCAAGGACCGTCTCGCCAAGCTCGAGCGCCAGCGTTCGGTCCGCCGACGCGCTAGGGAGCGCCGGGATGTCCTGTCGGTTTCCCTCGTCGGTTATACCAACGCGGGCAAATCCACGTTGTTCAATGCCCTGACGAAGGCCGGCGCCTATGCCGCCGATCAGCTGTTCGCCACGCTGGATACCACGTCCCGGCGGCTTTATTTGGGTGAGGCCGGGAACATCGTGCTGTCCGATACGGTCGGATTCATCCGTGATCTGCCGCATTCGCTGGTGGCTGCCTTCCACGCAACACTCGAGGAAACGGCAGCTGCCGACCTCCTGCTGCATGTGGTGGATTCGGCCAGTGAAGATCGGGAAGGGCAAATCGCCGCGGTCAATTCGGTGCTGGAAGAGATCGGCGCCGGCACCCTTCCTCAGATCCAGGTCTGGAACAAGATCGACGCCACGCTGGCGAGTCCGGAGGTCCAGCAGGATGCTTGTGGTAAGATCACGCGCGTTTTGCTCAGCGCCCGCACCGGCGAAGGGCTCGAGTTGCTGCGTCAGGTTCTGACCGACGTGGCGCTGGAACACAAGGCAGCCTTGGCTGCCGCATCGGAAAGTCCGGAACCCTTTTGAGGGGGCTGGGCTTCAACCATTCCCGGAGCGGATTATTACTGTGATCTCAGGCATCCTCATGTCTCTCAACGATCCCAAATGGGGCAATCGCGGCGGCGGCGACAATCGCGGCGGCGGCGACAATCAGGGTCCGCCCGATCTCGAAGAGCTCTGGCGCGACTTCAACCGGCGGCTGTCCGGCATGTTCGGGCGCAGTGGCGGCCCGGGCAACGGTGGGTCCGGCGGTGACGGCGGCAATCGCCTGCCCGAGATGAACTTCCGTCAGTTCGGGGGCGGCATCGGCCTGATCGCGGCGTTCGCGGCAGTGATCTGGCTGGCGAGCGGTTTCTATATCGTCGATGCAAGCCAGCGGGGCATCGTCCTGCAGTTCGGCCGCTTCATTGAGGCGACCGAGCCGGGCCTGCGCTGGCGTATGCCGTATCCGATCCAGACCCACGAGCTGGTGAATCTCACCGGCGTGCGTACCGTCGAGATCGGCTACCGCGGCTCCGAGCGCAACAAGGTGCTCAAGGAAGCCCTGATGCTGACGGACGATGAGAACATCGTGAACATCCAGTTCGCGGTGCAGTACATCCTGAAGGATCCGCAGCAGTACCTCTTCAACAACCGCAATGCGGATGACTCCGTGATCCAGGCGGCCGAAACCGCGGTGCGCGAGATTGTCGGCAAGAGCAAGATGGACTTCGTGCTCTACGAAGGTCGCGAGCAGGTTGCCGCCAACGCCCAGAAGCTCACCCAGGACATCCTCGACCGGTACGCCACCGGGATCCAGGTCAGCAAGGTGACGATGCAGAACGCCCAGCCGCCCGAGCAGGTGCAGTCGGCTTTCGACGATGCCGTGAAGGCGGGCCAGGATCGTGAGCGTCAGAAAAACGAAGGCCAGGCCTACGCCAACGACGTGATCCCCCGCGCCCGTGGTGCGGCCTCGCGCCTGATGGAAGAGGCTGATGCCCACAAGAACCGCGTGGTGGCCCAGGCCGAGGGCGATGCGTCGCGCTTCAAGCAGATCTACGCCGAATACGCCAAGGCGCCCGAAGTGACCCGTCAGCGGATGTACCTCGAAACCATGCAGCAGGTGTTTACCAATTCGTCCAAGGTGCTGGTGGATACCAGGAGTAGCAGCAACTTGCTGAGCCTGCCGCTCGACAAGCTGATCCAGGCCACCGCCGCGCAGGCGCCGGCCGCCGTGGTTGGCGATCCGGCTGCTGCTGCGGCGCGTCCGGCCCAGATGCCGGCAGTGGTCGAGGGCGCCGCTCCGCCTCGGCCGGATGCCCTCTCGGGTGAAGCGCGTACCCGGGAATCCACCCGCAACCGTGAGCGGGGAGATCGCTGATGCGTGACCGTCTTCCATTCTTCGCAGGCGTCGGCCTGTTCGTCTTCGCGATCCTCTCGATGAGTCTGTTCACGGTGGATCAGCGTCAGCACGCGCTGGTCTTCCAGCTGGGTGAAGTGAAGGGTCAGATCAGTGAGCCTGGCCTGCACCTGAAGATTCCGCTCATCCAGAACGTGCGGTATTTCGACAAGCGCATCCTCACGCTGGATACGTCCGAGCCCGAGCGTTTCATCACTTCCGAAAAGAAGAACGTGCTGGTCGACCTGTTCGTGAAGTGGCGGATCGTCGATCCCAAGCTTTACTACATCTCGGTTGGCGGTGATGAAACCCGTGCCAAGACCCGCCTCGAGCAGACCGTCAATGCCGGCCTGCGGGAGGAGTTCGGCAAGCGCACCGTGCATGAAGTGGTGTCCGGCGAGCGGGACAAGATCATGGACGAGATGCGCAGCAAGGCGGATCTCGACGCCCGCAAGATCGGCGTCCAGATCGTCGATGTACGCCTCAAGCGCGTCGATCTGCCTGCCGAAGTTTCCGAATCCGTCTATCGCCGGATGGAGGCCGAGCGCAAGCGGGTTGCCAACGAGCTGCGTTCCCAGGGCGGTGCCGAGGCTGAGAAGATCAAGGCTGATGCCGACAAGCAGCGCGAGGTGATCCTGGCCGAGGCTTATCGGGATGCCCAGAAGATCAAGGGCGAGGGCGACGCCAAGGCGTCAACGATCTATGCCCAGGCTTTTGGCCAGAGCCCCGAGTTCTATGCCTTCTACCGTAGCCTCGAAGCCTACCGTAGCACCTTCAAGAGCAAGTCCGACGTGATGGTGATCGAGCCGAACTCTGATTTCTTCAAGTATCTCAAGTCGGCGGGTGGTCGCGCGCAGGCTGCGCCGGAGTCGTCAAAGAGCGGCAAGAACGGGAAATAATGGGGCGTTCCCTGATCCTGGCGTTTGCCTTGATGCTGGTGCTCGAGGGCATCATCCCCTTCGTTGCACCAGCCACCTGGCGGGAGACTTTTACCCGCCTGCTCCGGCTGGCCGACGGGCAGATCCGCTTCGTCGGCCTTGGTTCGATGCTTCTCGGCCTCGTCATTTTGTTAGTCTTTACCTGAGGCGCTTTACCCATGTTGCGTTGGGTTCTACCCGAATACATCCAGGATGCCCTGCCCGCAGAGGCGGCAAAACTGGAAGATCTGCGCCGTCGTCTCCTCGATGCGTTCCGCCTGAACGGCTACCAGCTCGTTGCTCCGCCGCTGCTCGAATACCTCGAGTCGCTGCTCACGGGCGCTGGCCAGGATCTGAATCTCAAGACGCTCAAGCTTGTCGACCAGCTTTCCGGCCGAACGATGGGCGTGCGCGCCGACATCACGCCGCAGGTGGCGCGGATTGATGCGCATCTGCTCAACCGCAAGGGCGTGGCGCGTCTGTGCTACTGCGGCAGCGTTGCCCACGCGATGCCCTCGTGCCTGACCGCCACCCGCGAGCCGCTCCAGCTGGGTGCCGAGCTTTATGGCCACGCGGGTATCGAGGCGGACGCTGAAGTGATCCGCCTGCTCGCTGAGACCCTGCAGATCGCTGGTGTGGGCACGTCCCGCATCGATCTGGGGCACGTCGGGCTGTTCAAGGCGTTGGCTGGCAAGGCAGGGCTGCTGCCCCAACAGGAAGAAGCGCTCTTCGATTGCCTGCAGGCAAAGGATCTGCCCGGCCTGCAGGATCTGCTCGGCGATATTCCGGGAGAACTGCGCGCGGCGCTGTTTGCGTTGCCGACCCTTTATGGTGGCGCCGAGGTGCTCGCCAAGGCACGCCAGATCATGCCGGCGGACCCCGAGATTCAGATGGCGCTGAGCGACCTCGAAGAGCTTGCGACCCGTCTGCAAGGCTTGCCGATCAGTTTCGATCTGGCCGACTTGCGTGGTTATCACTACCACAGCGGGGTGGTTTTTGCGGCCTACGGCGGCAATTCCCCCGTGGCACTGGCGCTGGGTGGTCGTTACGACAGCGTCGGGCGCGCCTTTGGTCGCGGCCGCCCTGCAACGGGTTTCAGCCTTGATCTGCGGGAGCTTGCCACTCAGGTGGCTGATCCGCTTCCGGCGGGGTCGATCCTCGCGCGGGATGGCGGAGAGCAGGGTTTTGCCGAGGCGGTCGCGGGTCTGCGCGCCGCCGGCGAGAGTGTGACGATTGAATTGCCCGGCCATGAAGGCACGTGGCGTGAGGCCGGCTGTGACCGGCGTCTTGTTCTGCGGGGCGGTGCCTGGCAGGTTGAACCGCTTCAGGGAGAGTAATCAAATGGCAAAGAACGTAGTGGTTGTCGGTACCCAGTGGGGCGACGAAGGCAAGGGCAAGATCGTCGACTGGCTCACCGATCAGGCGCAGGGCGTGGTCCGTTTCCAGGGTGGCCACAACGCGGGCCACACGCTGGTCGTCGGCACGACCGAGTACAAGCTCAACCTGGTGCCGTCCGGCATCGTGCGCGAGGGCGTCGAGTGCTTCATCGGCAACGGTGTGGTGCTGGATGTCCATCACCTGCTGGCTGAGGTCCGCGGTCTCGAGGCCGGTGGCATCAAGGTGCGTGATCGCCTGAAGATCAGCCCGGGCTGTCCGCTGATCCTCGGCTATCACTCCGCCGTTGATCGTGCCCGCGAGGCCAAGAAGAGCGCAGGCAGCAAGATCGGCACCACCGGCAAGGGCATCGGTCCCACCTACGAAGACAAGGTGGCCCGCCGTGCGCTGCGCGTCTACGATCTGCTCGATCCGAAGCGCTTCGCCGAAAAGCTGGCTGAGAACCTCGAATATCACAATTTTGTGCTGACCCAATACCTGGGCGCCGAGCCGGTCGATTTCCAGACCGAGTTCGACCAAGCCATGGCTGATGCGCAGGAAATCCTGCCGATGGTCACCGACGTGTCGGCCGACCTGTATGCCATCAACAAGAACGGTGGCAACTTGCTGTTCGAAGGCGCCCAGGGCACGCTGCTCGACATCGACCACGGTACCTATCCGTTCGTCACCTCCAGCAATTGTGTGGCGGGCCAGGCAGCGGCGGGTTCCGGCGTTGGCCCGGGCCGTCTGCACTACGTGCTGGGCATCACCAAGGCCTACTGCACCCGCGTGGGCGGCGGTCCTTTCCCGACCGAGCTGGATTTCGAAACCGAAGGCACGCCGGGCTATCAGATGTCCACCGTCGGCCGCGAGTTCGGCACCGTGACGGGGCGCAAGCGCCGCTGTGGCTGGCTCGATCTGGCAGCCCTCAAGCGCTCGATCATCATCAACGGTGTTTCCGGCCTGTGCATCACCAAGCTGGACGTGCTCGATGGCCTGAAGGAACTCAAGCTGTGCGTCGGTTACATGCTCGACGGTAAGCGCATCGATCTGCTGCCGATGGGCTCCGAGGAAGTTGCCCGTTGCGAGCCGATCCTTGAAACCATGCCCGGCTGGAGCGGCACCACGTTCGGCGCCCAGACCTGGGATGCGCTGCCGCCGGAGGCCCGCGCCTACCTGCACCGCATCGAGGAAATCTGCGAAGTGTCGATCGACGTGATCTCGACCGGCCCGGAGCGTGACGAGACCATCCTCAAGCGTCACCCCTTCGGCGCCTGATCGCGCGCGTCGTCAAACCTGTCTTGCCTTGTGGCCCGATCGGGCTGCTGGGCAGGGTAGGGCACAAGATCCTGAATATCCTCCCGCAAGAATTCCCACTTCCCGGCAAGCGCGTTTCACCGCAGGTGATGCGATGTCATGGCGTTGCGTGGCAGAAAAACAAAAAGCCGATCGACAAATCGATCGGCTTTTCTGTGTATTTTGGTGCCCAGAAGAGGACTCGAACCTCCACGCCTCGCGGCACTAGTACCTGAAA
>NZ_CALAYQ010000033.1:0-7466 GCF_937894855.1 uncultured Zoogloea sp. | reverse complement strand
TTCGCCGCCGGTCGCATGCCCAAGGGCGTCACGCCGCAGATCGGGCCGGACGCCAGCGGCGTGGGCTGGGTCTATCAATACGTGCTGCTGGCCCGGGACAAGACCCTCGCCGAACTGCGCTCGATCCAGGACTGGTACGTCCGCTACCAGCTCGCCAAGGCGCCGGGCGTGGCCGAAGTGGCCTCGGTGGGCGGCTTCGTGCAGACCTATCAGGTCACCGTCGACCCGGTGAAGCTGCGCGCCTACGGCATTCCGCTGATGAAGGTCGCCCAGGTGATCCGCGATTCCAACCGCGACGTGGGCGGCCGGGTGGTCGAGATGGCCGAGACCGAATACATGGTGCGCGGCAAGGGCTATCTGCGCGGCAAGGACGACATCGGCGCGCTGGTACTGAAGGCCGAGCGCGGTACCGCCGTGCTGGTGCGCGACGTGGCCCGGGTCGAGCTGGTGCCCGACGAGCGCCGCGGCATCGCCGAACTGGACGGCGACGGCGAGGTGGTGGCCGGCATCGCCATGGCCCGCCACGGCCAGAACGCGCTGGAGGTGATCGGCAACCTCAAGGCCAAGATCGCAGAGATCGGCCCCGGCCTGCCAGAAGGCGTGTCGATCCAGCCGGTGTATGACCGCTCCGAACTCATCGAGCGCGCCATCGCCACGCTCAAGACGACGCTGATCGAGGAATCCCTGATCGTCGCGCTGGTGTGCGTGGTCTTCCTGCTGCATGTGAGGAGCGCGCTGGTGGCGATCCTGATGCTGCCGGTGGGCGTGCTGATGGCCTTCATCGCCATGCGCCTGCTGGGCATGAACTCCAACCTGATGAGCCTCGGCGGCATCGCCATTGCCATCGGCGCGATGATCGACGCCGCCATCGTGATGATCGAGAACGCCCACAAGCACCTGGAGCGCCTGCCGGACGGCCACACCACCGCCGACCGGGCCGAGGCGATGCTCGCCGCCTGCCGCGAGGTGGGGCCGGCGCTGTTCTTCTCGCTCCTCATCATCACCGTGTCCTTCCTGCCGGTGTTCAGCCTCGAAGGCCAGGAAGGCCGGCTGTTCTCGCCGCTCGCCTGGACCAAGACCTTCTCGATGGCCAGCGCCGCGCTGCTGTCGGTAACCCTGGTGCCGGTGCTGATGCTGCTGTTCATCCGCGGCCGGATCGTCCCCGAGGCCCAGAACCCGGTGAACCGCGTGCTGATCCGCCTCTACCGCCCCATCATCCGCGGCGTGCTGCGCTGGAAGAAGCTCACCATCTGCCTCGCCGTGCTGGCGCTGGTGGCCACGCTCTACCCGGCCTCACGCCTGGGCTCGGAGTTCATGCCCACCCTCGACGAAGGCACCCTGCTCTACATGCCATCCTCCCTGCCCGGCATGTCGGTCACCAAGGCCGCCGAGCTGATGCAGACCCAGGACCGCATCATAAAGAGCTTCCCCGAGGTCGCGTCAGTGTTCGGCAAGGCCGGCCGCGCCAACACCGCCACCGATCCGGCGCCGGTCGAGATGTTCGAGACCATCATCAACCTCAAGCCCCACGACCAGTGGCGGCCGGGGATGACCACTGACAAGCTCATCGCCGAGCTCGACGCCGCGCTGCAGTTTCCCGGCGTCGCCAACGCCTGGACGATGCCCATCAAGGCCCGCACCGACATGCTGTCCACCGGCATCCGCACGCCCATCGGCATCAAGGTGTTCGGCAAGGATCTGGACGAACTGGAACGCCTCGCCAAGACCATCGAGGGCGTGGTGCGCGCGGTGCCCGGCACCACCAGCGCCTTTGCAGAGCGCATCACCGGCGGCTTCTACCTCAACATCGAGCCGGATCGCGAGCAGCTCGCCCGCTACGGCATCACCGTGGGCGAACTGCAGGACGTGATCGCCGGCGCCCTGGGCGGCGAGATGGTCACCACCACCGTGGAAGGCCGCGAGCGCTACGGCGTGACGGTACGCTACCCCCGCGAGCTGCGCTCAAGCCCCGAGCAGATCGCCCGCGAGGTGCTGGTGCCCACCATGAACGGCGCCATGCTGCCCCTCGGCCAGCTGGCCAAGGTGGTGATCGCCAAGGGCACGCCGGGCATCCGCACCGAGAATGCGCTGCTGTCGGCCTACATCTACGTGGACATCCGCGGCCGCGACATCGGCGGCTACGTGGCCGACGCCAAGAAGGCGGTGGCCGATCAGGTGAAGTTTCCGCCGGGCTACTACGTGGCCTGGAGCGGGCAGTTCGAATACATGGAGCGCGCCATCGAGCGGATGAAGATCGTGGTCCCGCTCACCCTGCTGACGATCTTCCTGCTGCTCTACCTCAACTTCGGGCGCCTCACCGAAACCCTCATCGTGATGCTCTCGGTGCCCTTCGCGCTGGTGGGCGGCGTGTGGCTGATCTGGCTACTGGGCTACAACCTGTCGGTGGCGGTGGCGGTGGGCTTCATCGCCCTGGCCGGCGTGGCCGCCGAGACTGGCGTGGTGATGCTGATCTACCTGGACCACGCCTGGGCCGAGGCCAAGGCCCGCCGCGCCGCCACCGGCGAGACGCCGACCCTCGCCGATCTGTACGAGGCGGTGATGGAGGGCGCGGTCGAGCGGGTACGCCCCAAGATGATGACTGTCGTCGCCATCATGGCCGGCCTCCTGCCCATCCTGTGGGGCAGCGGCACCGGCAGCGAGGTGATGCGCCCCATCGCCGCGCCGATGGTGGGCGGGATGATATCATCCACGATCCTCACCCTGGCGGTGATTCCGGCGATCTACATGCTGGTCAAGCAATGGCAACGGGACGGCGCCTGAAAACAGGGGCCGTCCCGGGCAGGGGAACAACGCGGACGGGGATTTACTTGGGGTCGGGCGCCTTGCCTTGCTCGGCAAGGGTTTCGAGGGGCTTCTTGAGGAGCAGCAGGCCCCACATCTCGAAACGGGACGCGCTGGTGCTGACCGCACCCACGCAATAGTCGATCCACCAGGCTAGCGGGTTCATGATGTGAACTCCTTTCTTCTTGCACTGCCCCAAAGAGCCCGGAATGAATGCCGGCCATCCTGACCTTCCCTGGCGGCCGGATGGATCCGGGTCTCCTGTGGCGTGCTGAAAGCATGCGCCTGCCGGGGGCGGTGCGGATGAGAACTATGTCACCCGCACGCCATGAAAACCCGTTTCGGGCCAACTCCGCTGCATTTGTGCAACACATGGCACGGCCAGACGGCCGGGTGCCCCGCGATCCGCCTGTCCACCCCGCCCCTGTCGCCCCGCCGACCACGCCGCTATGATGTGGCCGCGCACCTTCCGCCCCGCTCCCAATGCCCAGCCACGACACTGCCCCCCTCCAAGCCGCGCCCCACACCCTGCTCGAGGACATCCAGGCAATGGTGATCGGCTGCCTGTTCACCGCCCTCGGCGTGGTCATGCTGCGGGAGGCGCGGCTGCTCTCCGGCGGCACCACCGGCCTAGCCTTCATCGCCCATTACCTGGGCGGCTGGCGTTTCGGCACGGTGCTCTTCCTCATCAACCTGCCTTTCTATGTGTTCGGCTACAAGGCGCTGGGGCCGCGCTTCACCATCAAGACCTTCTGCGCGATCGGCCTGTTGTCCGTCTTCACCGAGCTCGTGCCTGGCCTCATCGGCTTCACCCACCTCGACCCGGTGTTCGCGGCGGTGATGAGCGGCCTCGCCATCGGCATCGGCATCCTCATCCTGATCCGCCACGGCGCCAGCCTCGGCGGCGTCGGCGTGATGGCCATCTACCTCCAGAAGACCCGTGGCTGGCGCGCCGGCACCGTGCAGATGGCCTTCGACAGCCTGATCCTCACCACCGGCCTCCTCGTCGTCGAGCCCCATCAGTTGATGCTGTCCGTCCTCGGCGCCGCGGCGCTCAACCTGGTGATCGGCGTCAATCATCGGCCAGACAGGTATCACGGGTTCTGAGTCGGCACATCTCTCGGGCCACCCTGTAGGTCGGACTTCAGTCCGACAACGCGGTTTGATCGACATGGCGGGTTGATCGGGCAGGGTTTGTCGGACTGAAGTCCGACCTACAGTTCGAGCTACAGCTCAACGCCTGCAACGCGGCGCCGTCACCGCTCCGTCATTCCCCCGCAACATCGCCCCGCTATCTTCCGCCGCGTCTCATCATTCGACGCCGGCCGCGGGCATGGCGCAATCCAAGCTGCGCCATGGCGTCATCCGTCCCTTTCTGCCGCTCTGCCCTGATCGTCCTGGCAGCCCTCGTGCTGTCGGCCTGCTCCCCCCGCCAGATGGTGATGCACGGCCTTGCCGACGAGCTCGCCAGCCAGGGCAGCGCGCCCGAGGATGATCTGGATCTGGCCCGCGAAGCCAGCGCCTACCACCTCAAGCTCTCCGAATCCGTGCTGCGCAGCCAGTCCGACCACGCCGGGCTGGCGACTGCGGTGGCCGCCGGCTTCACCCAGTACGCCTACGCCTTCGTGGCCTTCGATGCGGATCGTCTAGACGCCACCGACGCCAAGGCCGCCCAGCGCTTGCGGGAGCGCGCCGCGCGGCTCTACCGCCGGGCCCGCGACCACGCCCTGACCGCCCTCGACCACACCTACCCGAACCTGCGCCGCCAGCTGGCCGACCCGGCCTCGCCGCTGCGCCTCAAAGCCGCCGACGTGCCCCTCGCCTACTGGGCCGCCGCGGCCTGGGGCGGGCAGATCTCCCTCTCGAAGGACGACCCGGACACCGTGGCCGACCTGCCCCTCGCCGCCCGCCTTGCCAGGCTGGCCTGGGATGCGAACCCCAGTTTTGGCGACGGCGACATGGCGAGCCTGATGGGCAGCTTCGAGGCCGCCCGCCCGGGTGGCAGCCGTGCCCAGGCCGAAAAATACTTCGACGACGCGATCCGCCTTGCCCACGGCACGAGCGCCGGCGCCTTCGTTGCCAAGGCCGAAGGCATCGCCCTGCCGGCTGGCGACAAGGCCGCCTTCACCGATCTGCTGGGCCAGGCGCTGGCCGTGAAGGACGCCCCGGGCAGCCCGAAGATGCTGGCCAACGAGGTGATGCGCCGCCGCGCCCGCTGGCTGCTGGACACCGCCGACGACCTGTTCTGACCCCCTTTCATCCCGGACGAGCCCGCCATGCACCGACTCATCGACCGCCTCCACCCCCACCTCGTCTCCCTGCTGGGCCTGTTGCTGGGCCTGCTGATCGGTGCGTTCGCCGCCCCCGGCGCCCACGCCGCCCCCGGCGCCCACGCCGCCAGCCAGCTTCGCATCGGCACCCTGGCCCCCAAGAACTCCCTCTACCACCGCCAGCTGATGGAGGTGGGCGAAGCCTGGCGCAGCGCCCAGGGCGACGGCGCCAAGTACGTGATCTACCCGGACGGCGGCCAGGGCGGCGAGACCGACATGGCCCGCCGGATGCGCATCGGCCAGCTGCAGGGCGCCCTGCTGTCGGTGGTCGGCCTGCGGGAGATCGAGCCCTCCATCTCGGCCCTGCAGAACATGCCGCTGCTCTTCCGCAGCTGGGATGAGGTGGACTACGTGCGCGAGAAGCTCCGCCCGGGCATGGAGCGCAAGTTCCTCGAAAAGGGCTTCGTGGTGCTGGCCTGGGGCGACGCCGGCTGGGTGCGCTTCTTCTCGAAGGACGCCGCGGTGCGCCCGGACGACTACCGCAAGATGAAGTTCTTCGCCTGGGCTGGCGAATCCGAGCAGCAGGACATCATGAAGAGCCTCGGCTACACCCCGGTGCCGCTCGAGACCAGCGACATCCTGCCGTCGATCCAGACCGGCATGATCACTACGGTACCCGCCACCCCCTATTTCGCGCTGGCCAGCCAGATCTACGGCACCGCGCCCCACATGCTCGACATCAACTGGGCACCCATCGTCGGCGCGCTGGTGGTCACCAAAAAGGCCTGGGACGACATGAGCCCCGCCGCCCAGGAGGCCCTCAAGACCGCCGGCGCCAAAGCCGGCCTGCAGATGCGCACCAAGGCCCGGGCGGAAGTGGACGAAGCAGTCGAAGCCATGAAGAAACGCGGCCTGCAGATCCACACCCCCACGCCCGAGCAGATGAAGGAATGGAACGACCTCGCCGACAAGCTCTACCCCCGCATCCGCGGCAAGATGGTGCCGGCCGAGACCTTCGACGAGGTGATGAAGCTGCTGAAGGACTACCGCGCCGGCAAGCGCTAGTCGCCGGTGTCGGACTGAAGCCCGGCCCACAAAACCCCAGCCCCCACCTCCTGTAGGTCGGACTTCAGTCCGACAAAGCCTGCCCGGCGGGTGTTGTCGGACTGAAGTCCGACCTACAACTTGAGCAGGTTCAAGTCCGACTTGAATCGGTTCAACCCGAACTTGCGACCGTTCAAGTCGGACTTGAACCGGTTCAACAAAAACCTGAGATGTCCCAAGTAAAACTTGAACAAGTTCAAGTCGGACTTGAACCCACCTAAGTCCGACTTGCGATCACGCACCAACCCCCCGCCCGAATAGCCCGCCCATGCGCCGACTGCCCTTCGACGAAGCCATCGCCTCCGCCGCGCTGCTGCTGATGACCCTGATCCCGCTGGTGGAGATCGCCCTGCGGCCGCTGCACGGCATGGGCATCGCCAACGCCCCGATGATCGTCCAGCACCTGGGGCTGGTGCTGGCCATGGCCGGCGCGGTGCTGGCCGAGCGCGGCAATCACCTCACCAGCCTGGGCAACAGCTTTGCCAGCGCCCGCAATCCGGCCGTGCGGCACGCCGCAAACCTCTTCGCCAAGGGCAGCGCGGCGGTGCTGTGCGGGATGCTGGCCGAAGCGAGCTGGCAGTTCGTCGCCAGCGAGATGGACGCCGGCCGGCTGCTGGCCTACGGCCTGCCGGTATGGACGATCCAGGCCCTGATGCCCGTGGGCTTCGTGGTGCTGGGGGTCAAGCTGGGGAGCCGCTGCGCGAGCGGGCTGGCACTGCGCATCGTGCTGGGCGTGGCCCTCACCGCCGCCGGCTACGCCTTTGCCCGGCACTTCGACGGGGCCGAGTTGCCCCTCGCCCCCTTCGCCATCGGGCTGGTGCTGGCCCTGCTGGCCGGGGCGCCGATCTTTGCGGTGCTGGGCGGGCTGGCCCTGGCGCTGTTCTGGTCCGAAGGCCAGCCGCTGGCGTCGGTGCCCCTCTCCCACTACCAGATCACGGTGAATCCCTCCCTGCCGGCGCTGCCGCTGTTCACCCTGGCGGGTTTGATCTTTGCCCGCAGCGGCGCCGCCCTGCGGCTGGGCGCGTTGTTCACCGCCAGCTTTGGCGGCGGCGCCATTGGCTCGTCGATTGCCGCGGCGCTGTTGTGTTCGTTCTTCACCGCCTTTACCGGCGGCAGCGGCGTCACCATCCTGGCCCTGGGTGGCTTGTTGCTGCCGCTGCTGAAGGACGCCGGCCTGCCCGAGAAGCGCGGCATCAGCCTCGTCACCAGCGCTAGCAGGCTGATGCAAAACCCAGTGAACGATCCGACGATCCACCTGTCCTAGCCGTACCCCACAAACCCCAGGCACAG
>NZ_CALAYQ010000032.1:0-24785 GCF_937894855.1 uncultured Zoogloea sp. | reverse complement strand
ACAGCACGGCCGTGATGACCGTGACGGCCACCGATGCCGACCTGCCCGCCCAGACCCTCAGCTATTCGATTGTCGGTGGTGCTGACGCGGTCAAGTTCTCGATCAACAGCACCACCGGCGCGCTGAGTTTCCTCGCTGCGCCGAACTACGAGTCGCCCACCGACGCCGGCGGCAACAACGTCTACGACGTCACGGTTCAGGTGAGCGACGGCACGCTGACGAGTACCCAGGCCATTGCCGTCACGGTGACGCCGGTGAACGACAACACCCCGACGATCACCAGCAGCGCCACCGCCAGCGTCGCCGAGAACACCACCGCCGTGCTGACGGTCACCGCGACGGACGCCGATCTGCCGGCCCAGACGCTGAGCTACAGCATCGTCGGCGGCGCCGACGCCGCGAAGTTCTCGATCAACAGCACCACCGGCGCGCTGAGTTTCGTCACCGCGCCCGACTACGAAGCGCCCACCGACGCGGGCGGCAACAATGTCTACGATGTCACTGTGCAGGTGAGCGACGGCACGCTGACCAGCACCCAGGCCATTGCGGTCACCGTCACCCCGGTGAACGACAACACCCCCGCGATCACCAGCAGCGCCACGGCCAGCGTCGCCGAGAACAGCACGGCCGTGATGACCGTGACGGCCACCGATGCCGACCTGCCGGCCCAGACGCTGAGCTACAGCATCGTCGGCGGGGCGGACGCGGCCAAGTTCGCCATCAACGCCAGCACCGGTGCCCTCAGTTTCGTCACCGCCCCGGACTTCGAAGCCCCGACCGACGCCGGTGCCGACAACACCTACGACGTCACCGTGCAGGTGAGCGACGGCACGCTGACCAGTACCCAGGCGATTGCGGTCACCATCACCCCGGTGAACGACAACACCGCGGCGATCACCAGCAGTGCGACGGCCAGCGTCGCCGAGAACACTACCACCGTGCTGACGGTCACCGCGACCGACGCCGATCTGCCGGCCCAGACGCTCAGCTACAGCATCGTCGGCGGCGCCGACGCCGCGAAGTTCGCAATCAACGCCAGCACCGGCGCCCTGAGCTTCGTCACCGCGCCCGACTACGAAGCGCCCACCGACGCGGGCGGCAACAACGTCTACGACGTGACCGTGCAGGTCTCCGACGGCACGCTGACCAGCACCCAGGCGATTGCGGTGACCGTCACCCCGGTTAACGACAACACTCCGGTGATTACCAGCAGCGCCACCGCCAGCGTGGCCGAAAACACCACCGCCGTGATGACGGTCACCGCGACCGACGCCGACCTGCCGGCCCAGGTGCTTAGCTACAGCATCGTCGGCGGGGCGGATTCGGCCAAGTTCTCCATCAACGCCAGCACCGGCGCACTGAGCTTCGTCACCGCCCCGGACTACGAGTCGCCCACCGACGCGGGCGGCAACAATGTCTACGACGTGACGGTGCAGGTGAGCGACGGCAGCCTGACCAGCACCCAGGCCATCGCCGTGACCGTCACCCCGGTGAACGACAACACCCCGACGATCACCAGCAGCGCGACGGCCAGCGTCGCCGAGAACAGCACCACGGTGCTGACGGTGACGGCCACCGACGCCGACCTGCCGGCTCAGACCCTCAGCTACGCCATCGTCGGCGGGGCGGATTCGGCCAAGTTCTCCATTAATGCCAGCACCGGCGCCCTGAGCTTCGTTACCGCCCCGGACTACGAAGCCCCGACCGACGTCGGCGCCGACAACACCTACGACGTCACCGTGCAGGTGAGCGACGGTACGCTGACGAGCACCCAGGCCAGCGCCGTGACGGTGACACCGGTGAATGACAACACCCCGACGATCACCAGCAGCGCCACGGCCAGCGTCGCCGAGAACAGCACCGCGGTGCTCACCGTGACCGCCACCGATGCCGACCTCCCGGCTCAGACCCTGACGTACAGCATCGTCGGCGGGGCGGACGCCGCCAAGTTCTCCATCAATGCCAGCACCGGGGCCCTCAGCTTCGTCACCGCCCCGGACTTCGAAGCCCCGACCGACGCCGGCGGCAACAACGTCTACGACGTCACCGTGCAGGTGAGCGACGGCACGCTGAGCAGCACCCAGGCCATCGCGGTGACGGTGACGCCGGTGAACGACAACACCCCGACGATTACCAGCAGCGCCACCGCCAGCGTCGCCGAGAACAGCACCGCGGTGCTCACCGTCACGGCGACGGACGCCGACCTGCCGGCCCAGACCCTCAGCTATTCGATTTTCGGCGGCGCTGACGCGGCCAAGTTCTCCATTAACGCCAGCACCGGCGCGCTGAGTTTCCTTGTTGCGCCGAACTACGAATCGCCCACCGACAGTGGTGGCAACAACGTCTACGACGTCACCGTGCAGGTGAGCGATGGTGCGCTGACGAGCACCCAGGCAATCGCCGTGACTGTCACCCAGGTGAACGACAACACCCCGACGATCACCAGCAGCGCCACCGCCAACGTCGCCGAGAACACCACGGCCGTAATGACGGTCACCGCGACGGACGCCGACCTGCCGGCCCAGACGCTGAGCTACAGCATCGTCGGCGGGGCGGACGCGACCAAGTTCTCCATCAACGCCAGCACCGGTGCCCTGAGCTTCGTCACCGCCCCGGACTTCGAAGCCCCGACCGACGCCGGTGCCGACAACACCTACGACGTCACCGTGCAGGTGAGCGACGGCACGCTGACGAGCACCCAGGCCATCGCCGTGACCGTCACCCCGGTGAACGACAACACCCCTGCGATCCCCAGCAGCGCGACCGCCAGCGTCGCCGAGAACACCACCGCCGTGATGACGGTCACCGCGACAGATGCCGACCTGCCGGCCCAGACCCTCAGCTATTCGATCGTCGGTGGCCCGGACGCCGCGAAGTTCGCAATCAACGCCAGCACCGGCGCCCTCAGCTTCGTCACCGCCCCGGACTACGAAGCCCCGACCGACGCCGGCGCCGACAACACCTACGACGTGACGGTACAAGTCAGCGATGGCAGCCTCACCAGCACCCAGGCCATCGCCGTGACCGTCACCCCGGTGAACGACAACACCCCGGCGATCACCAGCAGCGCCACCGCCAACGTCGCCGAGAACAGCACCGCGGTGCTCACCGTCACGGCCACCGACGCCGACCTGCCGGCCCAGACGCTGAGCTACAGCATCGTCGGCGGCGCCGACGCCGCGAAGTTCTCCATCAACAGCACCACCGGGGCCCTCAGTTTCGTCACCGCCCCGGACTACGAAGCCCCGACCGACGCCGGTGCCGACAACACCTACGACATCACCGTCCAGGCATCCGACGGCACGCGCAGTGTGACGATGGTGCTGGCGGTCAGCGTGACCAACCGCAACGAGATGCCCACCGGCAGCGATGGCCGGATCAGCCTTGCCGAGGATGCGACGCATGTCTTTGCGCTGGCCGATTTCGGGTTTGCCGATCCGCTGGATGCGCCGGCCAATGCGCTGGCAGCGGTGCAGATCGTCGCCGGCCCGGCGCGCGGAAGCCTCACGCTTGATGGCGCCGCGGTGGCCGACGGGCAGTGGATCACTGCGGCCGACATCGCCGCCGGCCGGCTGCGTTTTGCGGCGGCTGCCGATGAGAACGGCGCGGACTACGCGGCTATCGAATTCCGGGTCCGGGACGACGGTGGCCGCTTCGACGGCGGTGTCGATACCGAAGCCGGCAGCCACACCCTGGCCATTGACGTCAGCCCGGTGAATGACGCGCCGGTGGCCATGGGCGAGGGCTACACCCTCGACGAGGACACGCCGCTGGTGGTCCCCGGCGCCGGCGTGCTGGCCAATGATTCGGACATCGACGGCGATCCGCTGTCGGCCCGGCTGGTCAGCGGCCCGGCCCACGGCAGCCTGACGCTGGCCGCCGACGGCAGCTTCATCTACACGCCGGACGCCAACTGGTCTGGCGCCGATGGCTTCATCTACCGCGCCGTCGATGGCCGCGCGGAGAGCGCGCCGGTTGCCGTGAGCCTGGTGGTGCGGCCGGTGAATGACGCGCCGACGATGGTCCGCGCCGATCTGCAGCTCATCCAGGGCGGCAGCACGGTGCTCAAGGCCGATGCCGTGTCGGCGGCGGATGTGGATTCGGCCACGGGCGACGTGGTCTTCATCGTGGATTCGGCGCGCCACGGCCACTTCGAACTGGTGTCGGCGCCCGGCGTGGCAATCGGCCAGTTCAGCTACGCCGCGCTGGCGGCCGGCAACGTGGTGTTCGTCCATGAAAGCATCGTGGATCTGCCGGTCGTCACCCTGCATCCCACCGATGGCCTGGCGGACGGCGCGCCGATGGCGGCCAGCGTGGGCTATTCCAGCACCAGCGTGTTGGTGCCACCGGGCGGATCGGGCGGGACGGAACCCCCCGCGGTGGTCGTGCCGCCGTCCGTGACGGTGCCCACCACTACGCCTACCACCACCCCCAAGACCCCGGATGCCACCAAGCCGGCGGCGCCGGCCGCACCTGTGGTCAGCCGGGCAGACGCCGCGGCGGAGCTGGGCGGCGAGGCGGGCGTGGTCGTCGTCCGGACCGCAGCAGGCGGCGAAGGCAGCGAACCTCATGTGCGGCGTTTTTCTGCCGAAAACAGCCTTGTGAAGTTTGGCGGCGCCCAGGTCACCCTGACCCTTGGCGCCGGTACCGAAGGGCCGCTGATGGAGTTCCTGCTTGGCGCCAACACGGCTGCGCAGGGCAGCGCCGGTTCGGCGGCGGCCCGTCAGGCCACTGCAGAAAAGGCCGGCGTGCCGCAGCTGGGGGATGATGCCTACACCGACGTGCGTGTCGTGCTCAATGCCGTGGAGCTCTCCGGGATCGCCCTCTCGGTGGGTGCCGTGTGGTGGGCCAGCCGGGCCGGTGGGTTGATCGCCAGCCTGTTGATGGCTGCGCCGGCGTGGCGCAGCCTCGATCCGCTGCCGGTGCTCGGTCCGCAGGACGAGGAGGAGGGCGACTGGGGCGAACTGATGGATGACGAGATGACACGAGACGAAGAAGGCGCCGAAGACGTGTTTGGCGAACAGGGCGGCGGAGGCTTCCGCGGGTGAGACTCCACCTTCCCACCCTCAATCCGGTGGCCCGCATCTCGCTGGGCCTCGTGGCGCTGCTGGTGTCGCTGCTGATGGCGGCCGATCTGGCCTTCGGGCTGATCCCCGACCGTACCGCGCTGGCCCGTCAGGTGCGTCAGCAGATCAGCGAGAGCCTCGCGGTGCAGGCCGCCACGCTGCTTCAGTCCGGCGACACCCGGACGCTCCAGAGCGCCCTCGACAGCGTGATCCAGCGCAACACCGAGGTGCGCTCCCTCGCGGTACGCCAGCAGGGCGACGTGATCATCGCCTTGGCTGGCGAGCATGGCACCTGGTGGCATCCGCCCGAGGATGGCTCGTCCACCCTCACCCAGGTGCGAGTGCCGGTGCTGGCCGACAACAAGCCGTGGGGCGAGGTGGAGCTGGCCTTCAAGCCGGTGCTGCCGGAAACCTTCGGAGAATGGGCCACCTATCCCACCGTGGTGGCGATGGTGACCATCTCCCTAGGCGGATTTCTGGCCTTTTACCTCTATCTGCGCCGGGTGCTCGAATACCTCGATCCGGCCAAGGCGATCCCCGACCGGGTGCGCACCGCCTTCGACACCCTGGCCGAAGGCGTGCTGGTGCTCGACAAGCAGGGGCGCGTGGTGCTGGCCAACAAGGCCTTCCGCCACTTTCACCCGAGTGCCCAGGAAGACATGACCGGCCGCGCGGTGACGGAGCTCACCTGGCTTGTCGAGGGCTTTCACGTGACGCCGGAGCACCCCTACCCGTGGGTGACGGCGATGGAGCGTCGCAGCAACTCCGGCGACCAGACCCTTGAGCTGGCCCGACCGGGCGAGGAAGAACCCCTGCGCGCCATCGTCGGCTGCTCGCCCATTCTCGACGGTCATGGCCGGCTGCGGGGCTGCCTGGTCAACTTCTCGGACGTGACCATGCTGCACCGGATCAACGACCAGCTGCTGGGCACGCTGGTGGATCTCGAAGCCTCGAAGGAAGAGATCCGCCGCCAGAACGAGGAGCTCCACCGCCTTGCCACCCGCGATCCGATGACCGGCTGCCTCAACCGCCGGGCCTTCTTCGGCGCGGCTGATCCCCTTTACGAGCAGCTCAAGGCGGAAGGCGAGGAGGTGTGCTGCATCATGAGCGACATCGACCACTTCAAGTCCTTCAACGACCGCTACGGCCACGCGGTGGGCGATCAGGTCATCAAGTCGGTGGCCAAGTGCCTTGGCACCGATCTGCGCGAGGTGGACATGCTGTGCCGCTACGGCGGCGAGGAGTTCTGCATCATGCTGCCCGGCGCCACCCCCGAGCAGGCCGTCGAGGTGGCCGAGCGACTGCGGCTAGCCATCGAGACCAATGCCGGGGCGGCGGTGCGCGACATCCCGGGCATCCGCATCACGTCGAGCTTTGGCGTGGCGTCGATTCGCGGCGGCGCGAAAGACCCGGCCGAGCTCATCGACCAGGCCGACAACGCGCTGTATCAATCCAAGCAGACCGGCCGCAACCGGGTGTCGCTGTGGGCGGGCGAGCGTTCGGTGGGCGGCGATGCCGAGGTGCCCGAGCTGGCGCACCACTGACGGCTGCGCGCCGCCAGCCCCGAAAGGCACAAGGCCGGATTGTTGCAATTACAGCACCAATCCGGCCTTGATTGTTTCATCCGGCGGGTTTCACTTCGCGCCCGGCTCCGTCACGAACGCCACCTTGCCCAGCCCGTGGCGGCTGGCGGCGGACAGCAGCTGGGCCACGTGGTCGTACTGGGCCTGGCGATCCACCTGCAGGTGGATCTCCGGCTGCGGCTCGCGGCTTGCGGCGGCGGCAAGGCGGGGCTCCAGCGCGTCGGCGTCGACGGGCTCGCCGTTCCAGCTGAGGCTGCCGTCGGCCTTGATCGACACCTGCACCTTCTCGGGCTTGATCTGCTCCGGCTGGCTGCTGGCCTTGGGCAGGTCGAGCTTCACCGCGTGGTTGATGACGGGCACGGTGATGATGAAGATGATCAGGAGCACCAGCATCACGTCCACCAGGGGCGTCATGTTGATCTCCGACATCACCTCGCCGTCGTCGTCGAAATCGCTGCTTCCGAAGCTCATCATGCCTCCTTGCGGGCGGGCAGCGGGTGCAGGTTGGCGCTGGTCTTGCGCACCCGGCCGCCGGTGACGAGGTAGGCGTGCAGATCGTGGGCGAAGTGCTTGAGGCGGGCCAGGATCTCCTTGTTGCCGCGCACCAGGGCGTTGTAGCCCAGCACCGCCGGGATCGCCACGGCCAGGCCGCCGGCGGTCATCACCAGGGATTCACCCACCGGGCCGGCCACCTGATCCAGCGTGGCCTGGCCCGCGGCGCCGATGCCCACCAGCGCGTGGTAGATGCCCCACACGGTGCCGAACAGCCCGATGAACGGGGCAGTGCTGCCCACCGAGGCGAGGATCGACAGGCCCGCCTGGAGCCGGCCGGTGGTGTCGTCGATGGACTGGCGCAGGGTGCTGGTGAGCCAGTCGTTGAGGCCCAGCACGCCGTGCAGCTCGTCCCGGTGGCTGGTGTGGTGGCTGACCGCCTCGGTGCCGCGGTGGGCCAGATCGTGGAAGGGGTTGTCGGCGGCGTGGGGCGTGAGGGCGGCCATGCCGGCCTCGAAGCTGGTGGCGTGCCAGAAGGCCTTGGCGCCACCGCTCATGCGGCGCAGGGCAAACAGCTGCCAGGCCTTGATGAGGATCACCGACCAGGACGCCAGGGACATGATGACCAGCATCACGGCCACGGCGTGGGAGACGCCGTCGCCCTGGGCCCAGATGTGGGCCAGGCTGAAGGTGGATTCGTTCATGGAGGTTCCTTTCAGGAGGCGGAAGTTAAAGTGAAGTCGATGGGCACCTTGACCGCGCCGGCCACGGGCTGGTCGCCCTGGCGGGCCGGCACGAAGCGCCAGCTGCGCAGCACGGTGTCGCGGGCGCTTTCGTCGAGCCGCGGGAAGCCGCAGCTTTTGATGACGGTGACGTCGGTGGGCTTGCCGTCGGCGCCCACCTGCACGCGCAGCAGCACGCGGCCTTCCTCGCCCATGCGCTTGGCGGCGCTGGGGTAGGGCGGCAGCGGGTTGGAGAGGTAGGCGGCGTCAAAGCGCGGCGGCACCACGGCCACCGGCGCTGGGGCAGCTGCGGCGGCCGGAGCCGTCGGAGAAGGCGGTGCCGAAGGCGCTGCGGCGGCGCTGGTTTCGGCCGGATTGCTGGCCACTGGCGCCGAGGTGATCACCGGCTTGTCGGCGGCGCGGGCCTGGGGGGCGGGCTTCTGATCGGGCTTGGGCGGGACGGGTTCCTTCAGCCGGGGCTGGGGTTTGGGTTGGGGCTGGGGCTGCGTCTGGGGCCTGGGGGTCGGCACCTCGGGCGTCGCGATGCTGACGGTGATGCTCGTCTGGGGCGGCGTGACGGGAGGCTTGAACTGGCTGACGGCGACGGTGAGCGCGGCCAGCAATCCGCCGTGGAGAAGCACGGCAAGCCCGACGCCCGCGCTGTTGCGGCGCAGGGTGGACGGTGGCAGCGGGCGGGGCAGGGCCAGAAAGGGCGCAGGCAGGCCCGGATGCTCAGGCGGGTCGGCCGGCGGCGTCGCCAGGGGGGCGGCAGTCATGTCGATCTCCAGTCGGATGGTTCCTGGCTGGCTCGCGTCATGGCCGGAGGGCTGCGCTGGCTGGCTGGGTTTTGCATTTCACAAGCTGGGTGTTTGTGAAATGCAAATGAGAATGATTTCTATTTTAGTGTTGCAGGTGGGCAGCGTCAAGTCGTCGCTGCATGCGGGGAAACCTGCTGCGGATTCGCGGGCGTCAGGCCGGGGTGGTGGGCTTCGGGTTGGCCGGAGTGACGATCGACCTCCGGCAGGCCGCCAGGGCGACGGCCCTCCCGGAGAGGCGCTTGAAACGACGGAACGGTGCCGGATGGCGGCGCCGTACCGGGAGAAGTTGCCGGGCGCTCAGCCTTCGAGCATGCCGCGCAGTTCGCGCACGCGGGCGAGGCTGTCCACGTCGCGCAGGGTGGTGAAGGCTTCTTCGACCACGTTGAGGGTGTCCATGGCGTCGTCGCGCAGGCCGCCCATGGCCAGCACCTGCACCAGCAGCATGCCGATGCCGCCGATGGCGTCGGGCTGGCCGTGCTGGCAGCTTAGCTGGAAAGCCTGGGCGAGTTCCTCGTAGATCTGCTGGAGGTTGCCGCTTTCGTGCTCGCCCCGGGCGAGGCGGATGTTGGCCATCGAGAACAGCACATGGGCGATGCCTTCGTCGTCGCCCAGCTCGGTGACCGCCGGCAGGCGCTCGGTGTGCAGCGCCATGGCGTCGTCGAGCCGGCCCTGGGCGAACAGCACGTCAGCGATGCGGCCCTGGGTGATGGCCTTCTCGCGCGCCTCGCCGGTCTCGGTGAAGTGGGGCAGGATCTCGTCGGTGAGGATGACCAGCGCTTCGTCGAGGCGGCCTTCCATCAAAAGCGAATCGGCGATGTCGCGGCGGGCGAGGAGGGTCGGGGTGTCGGTCATGGCGGGTGCGGCGGGAAGAGGAAAGGGTGCCGATGATACCGGCCGGGAAGGGCACCGGGAAAGCTCGGGAATTTTTCCCATGGCGTGGGGTGAGGCGGGTGCGTAGTCTGGCGGAAAACGCCTATAACGGAGACTTTCATCCATGCTTCGCCCCGCCCCATCCCGATTTCCTGCCCTCACGCCCCTGGCGCTCGCCATCGCCGCCGGTTTTCCCCTCTGCGCGGGTGCGGCCGACGAACCGGCGACCGTCGTCACGCCGGAAGTCACGGTGATCGGCCAGACCCCGCTGCCGGGGCTCGAGCTGCCGCTGCCGATGATCGCCGCGCCGGTGCAGAGCGTCACCGCCAAAGACATCGATGCCAGCGGGGCGACAGACGTTGCCGCCTACATGAACCGCCGCCTGTCTGGCGTGCATGTGAACGAAACCCAGGGCAACCCGTTCCAGATGGACGTGAACTACCGGGGTTACACCGCCTCGCCGCTGCTGGGTACGCCCCAGGGCATGTCGGTTTATTTCGACGGCGTGCGCATCAACCAGCCCTTTGGCGACGTGGTGAGCTGGGATCTGATCCCGAAGGCGGCGATCGCCTCGATGAACCTGATGCCAGGTTCCAACCCGCTGTTCGGCCTCAACACCCTGGGCGGCGCGCTGGCGATCCAGACCAAGGAAGGCCGCACCCATCCGGGTTCGACGGTGCAGCTCACCGGCGGTAGTAACAGCCGCCGATCGCTTGAGTTTACCCACGGCGGCTTCAACGACGACAACGGGCTGGAGTGGTTCTTCGCCGGCAACCTCTACCGGGACAGCGGCTGGCGCACCAACTCGCCGTCGGATGTGCGGCAGCTCTTCGGCAAAGTGGGCTGGCAGGACGCCCGCACCGATCTCGACCTCTCCATCGCCTACGCCGACAACAAGCTCAACGGTAACGGCCTGCAGGAAAAACGCCTGCTGGAGCAGGACTACAGCAGCATCTACACCCAGCCGGACATCACCCAGAACCGCTCGATCTTCCTCAACCTCACCGGCCGCCACAGCCTGAATGATGCGCTGATGCTGTCGGGCAACGTGTACTACCGCAAGATCAACACCGCCACCACCAACGGCGACGTGAACGAAGGCGCCCTCGACCAGTCGGTCTATCAGCCCAGCGCCACCGAGCGGGCCGCGCTCACCGCCGCCGGCTACAGCGGCTTCCCGACCAGCGGCGCCAACGCCTCGAACACGCCCTTCCCGTACTGGCGCTGCATCGCCAATGCGCTGCTGGCCGACGAGCCTAACGAGAAGTGCACCGGCCTCATCAACCGCACCCGCACCGACCAGGAAAACTTCGGCCTGTCGGGTCAGCTCAGCCATTCGGGCATGTTCGACGGGCGCAAGAACCTCTTCATCGCCGGCGCAGCCTACGACCACAGCAACCTGCGCTTCCAGCAGAGCGGCCAGTACGGCTACATCAACCCCGACCGCAGCGTGACCCCGGTGGATGCCTGGGCTGACGGCTCCCAGAGCGCCGGTGTCGGCGAGACGGCCCTGGATTCGCGCGTCAATCTCAGTGGCCGCACCCGCACCTGGAGCCTCTTTGCCACCGACACCCTGTCGATCACCGACCGCTGGCACGCCACCCTGTCGGGCCGCTACAACCGCACCCAGGTGAAGAACCGCGATCTGCTCAACCCGGGCGGCGGTGCCGATTCGCTGGACGGCAACCATAGCTTCAGCCGCTTCAACCCGGCGGCCGGCATCACCTACACGCCGTCGAAGGCGTGGAGCGCCTACGCCGGCTACAGCGAAGGCAGCCGCACGCCCACCGCCATCGAGCTGGGCTGCGCCAACCCCGACAACCCCTGCAAGCTGCCCAACGCCATGGCCGGCGATCCGCCGCTCAAGCAGGTGGTCACCAAGACCTGGGAATTCGGCCTGCGCGGCGCGGTGGATTCGAAGACCCGCTGGAATCTCGGCCTGTTCCGCGCCGAGAACCAGGATGACATCCTCTTCGTGGCCGACGACGCGCTGGGCTACGGCTACTTCAAGAACTTCGGCAAGACCCGCCGTCAGGGCGTCGAGGCGGGCGCCAGCACCGTCGTCGGGCCGGTGAGCCTGGCCCTCAACTACACCTTCCTGGATGCCACCTACCGCAGCGCCGAGGTGGTCGGCGGTGCCGGCAACAGCACCAACAGCGAAGGCGCCGGCCTCGAAGGCACCATCGACATCCGCGCTGGCGACCGCATCCCGCTGATCCCGCGCCACCTGGTCAAGGCCTCGGCCGACTGGAAGGTGCTGCCGGCCTTCGCCCTCACCGCCGATCTCATCGCCGTCTCCGGCAGCTACGCCCGCGGCAACGAGAACAACAGCCACCAGCCCGATGGCACCTACTACATGGGCTCCGGCCGCTCCGGTGGCTACGTCGTGACCAACCTCGGCGCCCGCTACGACGTGAGCCGTGGCGTGCAGGTCTTCGGCCAGATCAACAACCTGTTCGACCGCGAGTACGCCACCGGCGCGCAACTGGGGTCAACGGCGTTTTCGTCGAGTGGCGGCGTTCTGGCCCGGCCCTTTGCGCCAGTGGGCGGTGAATATCCGATGGTCGGCTCCACGTTCTACGCGCCGGGTGCGCCGCGGACCTTCTGGGTCGGCCTGCGCTACAGCCTGTGAGCGCCCCCGCCCGGCCGCTCTCCGGCGGTGCCCGGAGGGTCGTCCCGTGAGCATCGGCCTCGCCGGCCTGTATGAGGAGATCGGGCAGGCGCTCACGGCGCTGCGCGCCAACGCCGCCTTCCTGCTGCGCAAGAGCGGCGGGCAGGCGGATCTTCAGGCCGCTGCCCGCGACGTGGAAACCCAGGGCGCCGCCATCGACCGGCGCCTGCGGGTGCTTCAGCGCCAGCTGCCGGCCGATTCGGCCGATGCCCGCCCGGCCGTGCTGCCAATGCTCCACGCCGCGCTGGAAAACTGGCAGGATGTGCCCGGCGTCACCGCGCCGCCCGTCCTCCATGTAGAACCGCCCACGCTGCGGTTGTCCCGAACCATGCTCGAAACCCTTTGCCAGCTGAGCTGCCAGGCCCTTGCGCTGTCCGCAGGCGGCCCGGCGCTCCGCGTATCTGTGCTTATCGATTTTCAGGATTCACCCCATCTGTGCTGGTCGGCCGACAACGGCGCCGGCCTGCAGCTTTCCGCCCGCCTGCCGCTGGGCGCGGAGGGGGCGTGATGGACGTCAAGCTGCGCGTTGTGCTGGCCGACGATCACGCGGTGGTGCGCACCGGCTATCGGCGCCTGCTGGAGCTGGAAGACGACATGGAAGTGGTGGCGGATTTCGGCGACAGCGATTCGGCCTGCGCCTGGTTTGCCGCCAACAGCGCCGACGTGCTGGTGCTCGATCTGTCGATGCCTGGCCGCGGCGGGCTGGAAACCCTGGCCCGGGTCAAGGCCCGGGAGACCTCGCCCAAGGTGCTGGTGTTCTCGATGCACGACAACCCGGCCATCGTCGATCAGGCCCTCAAGGCCGGCGCCGACGGTTATCTAACCAAGAGCAGCGAACCCGATCTGCTGATCGACGCGGTGCGTCGGGTGGCGCGGGGCGAGCGGCCGTTGTCGGCGGATGTGGCGGCGGCCCGGGCCGGTGCCGATGGCGCGGCGGTGCATGCCGGGCTGTCACCGCGGGAATTCGAGATCTTCAGGCTGCTGGCGGCGGGGCGGACGGTCGAGCAGATCGCCGCGAGGCTCTTCCTCAGCGCCAAGACGGTGGCCAACTACCAGACCATGATCCGCCAGAAGACCGGGCTGTCGAGTGTGCTTGAGATGTACCGCCACGCCGACGCCCACGGCCTGCTGGACGGCAGCGAGTAATCCCGGCCGGGCGGGCGCCCGGCGCAGGGATTAGTGGAGGCTCTCGTCGAGGGTTGCGACGGCGTCGAACTCCCGCTGGTTGGCTTCGTGGCGGCGCTTGACGAGATACATCATCCCTGCCACGAACAGCCCGAAGGCCACCACCACCGTGTTGATCGAGAAGTTGAGGCGGATCAGCAGCGCGTAGAGGCCGGTCATCACCAGGATCGACAGGTTCTCGTTGAAGTTCTGCACCGCGATGGAGTGGCCCGCGCCCATCAGGATGTGGCCGCGGTGCTGGAGCAGGGCGTTCATCGGCACCACGAAGAAGCCGGACAGCCCGCCGATCAGCACCATCAGCGCCATCGCCACGCCCATGTCGGTGACGAAGATCATCACATTGACGATGATGCCCATCGCGATGCCGAGGGGGATCACCTTGACCGAGGCACGCATCGTCACCATCTTGGCGGCCATCGCCGCGCCGATCGCGACGCCCACGGCCACCACGCCCTGGAGCATCGAGGCCTTCGACAGATCCAGGTGCAGGGCCTGCTCGGCCCACTTGATCACGATGAACTGGAGGGTTGCGCCGGCACCCCAGAAGAGGGTGGTGGTGGCGAGGGAGATCTGGCCCAGCTTGTCGCGCCACAGCAGGCGCAGGCAATGGTTGAAGTCGTGGATCAGGTAGGCCGGATTCTTCTTGAGGACCTTGTGGTCCACCCCGGTGTCGGGCACCTTGAGGTTGAACAGCGCGGCGATGAGGTAGAGGATGCCGACGATGCACAAGGCCATCTCGGGCACCGTGTCGATGCCGGTGTCGATGAGCGGCAGATCGAAGCCCAGCAAGGTCTGGGAGAAATTGGGCTTGATGAGCATGCCGCCAACCAGCGTGCCGAGGATGATCGCGCCCACCGTCAGGCCCTCGATCCAGCCGTTGGCCACCACCAGCAGCCGCGGCGGCAGGTATTCGGTGAGGATGCCGTACTTGGCCGGCGAGTACGCCGCGGCGCCCAGCCCGACCACCGCATAGGCCGCAAGCGGGTGCATGCCGCCAAACATCAGCGAGCAGCCGACGATCTTGATGCCGTTGCTGATGAGCATCACCCGCCACTTGGGCATGGAGTCGGCAAAGGCGCCCACGAAGGCGGCCAGCAGCACGTAGGAGAGGGTGAAGAAGAGCTTGAGGAGCGGCTCGTATTCCTGCGGTGACGCCATCTCGCGAAGGACGTAGATGGAGGCGATGAGTAAGGCGTTGTCGGCCAGCGCAGAGAAGAACTGCGCTGCCATGATCATGTAGAAACCGAAGGGCATCGCAGGCGACGAAAGCTCGGTGAATTTGACGGACCGCGCTTTATACCACGAAGGCCATGATGACTTATGGCGACGCCGTCAATGTTGTGCTCCAATAGCACTTACCATAAACCGGGTTTATCAGTCATGGCCGATCGTCGACTCCAGGTATTCCACGCCGTTGCCCGACACGGGTCGTTCACCCGCGCCGCCGAAGCGCTCTTCATGACGCAGCCGGCGGTGACCTTCCAGATCAAGCAGCTCGAAGAGCAGTTCAACACCCGCCTGTTCGACCGGGGCCACGGGCGCGTCACGCTCACCGCCGCGGGCGAGCTGGTGATGGCCTACGCCGAGCGGATCCTCGGCTTGTCGGAAGAGCTCGAAGCCCGGGTCGGCGAACTCACCGACGAACTCTCGGGCGTGCTCCACCTGGGTACCAGCACCACCATTGCCGCCTACTGGCTGCCGTGGCTCCTCGAAGGCTTCAAGCGGCGTTATCCGCGGGTCGTGCCGCGGGTGTCGGTGGGCAACTCCCAGACCATCGAAGGACGGGTGATGGACCGCAGCCTCGACGTGGGCCTGATCGAGATCGTCACCGACCAGCCCACCCTCGAACGTCGCCACCTGGGCCAAGACGAACTCAACGTGATCGTTGCGCCGGGCCACCCGCTCACGTTTGAAAAGGCCGTGCGCGCCGATCAGCTCGCCGCCCAGCCGCTGCTCCACCGGGAGCCCGGCAACGGCATCCGCGATCTGGTGGACCAGTTCTTCACCAGCGCCGGCATCCCGTACGAAGACCTCAACGTCACGGCGGAACTCGGCAGCCTGTCGTCGGTCAAGCACCTGGCTGCGGCCGGGCTGGGCGTGGCGGTCGCGTCCCGCGCAGCCATCGGCCGCGAGCTCAAGGCCGGCCAGCTCGCCGCGATCCCCCTCGACCCGCCGCTTTTCACGCCCCTCGAAGTCATCCTGCTCAAAGACAAGTTCCGCTCCCGGCTGGTGAATACCTTCGCTGACTACGCTGCCGAAGAGATTCCCCGCCTCGCCGCTGAAAGATACTGATGCCCCGTCCGATCCGTGCCTCCATCGACCTGGAGGCCCTGCGTCACAACTACCTCGTTTCAAAGCATCGCGCCGGTTCTGCCCGCGCCTTCGCGGTGGTCAAGGCCAACGCCTACGGCCACGGCCTCGACCGGGCCATCCGCGCCCTGGCGCCCGTGGCCGACGGCTTCGCGCTCCTCGATCTGGCCGAAGCCCGCCAGCTGCGCGCCGCTGGCGTCACCGCACCCATCGCGCTCCTCGAAGGTTTCTTCGAGCCGGCCGACCTGGCCGACATCGTGGCCCTCGGCCTCACCCCGGCGATCCACAGCGAAGCCCAGCTGGCAATGCTGGAGCGCGCCCGCCCGGACGGCGCCATCGACGTGCTCCTCAAGATCAACTCGGGTATGAACCGCCTCGGCTTCACCGCCGACCGCTTTGGCGCGGCGCTGGCCCGCCTGCGGGCGATGCCCTGGGTGCGCGGCATCACCCTGATGACCCACTTCGCCCGCGCCGACGACGAGGTGGGCATCGGCGCCCAGCTTGCCACCTTCAAGGCCATCACCACCGGCCTCGACCTGCCGGTGAGCCTCGCCAACTCGGCGGCGCTGCTGCGCTTCCCCGAGGCCGCGGGTCAGATCGCCCGGCCGGGGATCATGCTCTACGGCGGCTCGCCGATGCCCGACCTGCACGGCGCCGACGAACTCGGCCTGCGCCCGGTGATGACCCTCACCAGCGAGATCATCGGCGTTCAGGAGATCGCGGCTGGCGAGCGCGTCGGCTATGGCGGCACCTTCGAGGCCAGCGGACCGACCCGCGTCGGCGTGGTGGCCTGCGGCTACGCCGACGGCTACCCGCGCCACGCGCTCACCGGCACGCCGATCCTCGTCGGCGGACGCCGCACCCGCACCCTCGGCCGGGTGTCGATGGACATGCTGGCCTGCGACCTGTCGCACCTCGAAGACGCCGGCGTCGGCTCGCCGGTCAACCTGTGGGGCGACGGCCTGCCCGCCGACGAGGTGGCGACCGCCGCCGGTACCATCAGCTATGAACTCTTCTGCGCCCTGGCGCCCCGCGTTCCGGTGAGCGTGCGCGGCGAATCTGCCGGGGCCGCCTGATGGCCAAGGTCAAGACCGAATACGTCTGCTCGGAATGCGGCGGCAAGTCGCCCCGCTGGCAGGGCCAGTGCCCCCACTGCAAGGTCTGGAACACGCTCGTCGAATCGGTGGTCGAGCCGGAAGCGCCCGTGGCCAAGCGTTTTGCGGCGCTGGCCGGCGACTCCGGCCGGCTGCAGACGCTGGCCGACGTGCAGCCCCGCGAATCCGCCCGCGTGCCCACCGGCATCGAGGAGTTCGACCGGGTGCTGGGCGGCGGGCTGGTGCCCGGCGGCGTGGTGCTGATCGGCGGGGACCCCGGCATCGGCAAGTCGACCCTGCTGCTGCAGGCGCTGGCGCTGCTCTCCGGCCATCTCAAGGCGCTCTACGTGAGCGGCGAGGAATCCGCCGAGCAGGTGGCGCTGCGCGCAGCGAGGCTGCAGATCGAGGCGAGCACCCTGCAGCTGCTGCCCGAGATCAACCTCGAACGCATCCTCGCCAGCCTGCGGGACGTGAAGCCTGACGTGGCGGTGGTGGATTCGATCCAGACCGTCTATTCCGAAACCCTCGGCTCGGCGCCGGGCTCGGTGGCCCAGGTGCGCGAATGCGCGGCCCAGCTCACCCGCTTCGCCAAGCAGGGCAGCACCACGCTGATCATGGTCGGCCATGTGACCAAGGACGGCGCGCTGGCCGGCCCGCGGGTGCTGGAGCACATCGTCGATACGGTGCTGTACTTCGAGGGCGACACCCATTCCAGCTTCCGCCTCGTGCGGGCCTTCAAGAACCGTTTCGGCGCGGTCAATGAGCTGGGCGTCTTTGCGATGACCGAGAAGGGCCTGAAGGGCGTCACCAATCCGTCGGCAATCTTCCTGTCGCAGCACGGCCAGCAGGTGCCGGGCTCGTGCGTGCTGGTCACCCAGGAAGGCACGCGGCCGCTGCTCGTGGAGATCCAGGCGCTGGTGGATTCGGCCCACAGCCCGAGCCCGCGCCGCCTGTCGGTGGGCCTCGAGCAGAACCGGCTGGCGATGCTGCTGGCGGTGCTGCACCGGCACGCCGGCGTGGTGTGCTTCGATCAGGACGTGTTCGTCAACGCGGTGGGTGGGGTGAAGATCGCCGAACCGGCGGCCGATCTGGCGGTGCTCCTTGCCATCGTCTCGTCCCTCACCAACCGGCCGCTCCCGCGGGAGCTGGTGGTGTTTGGCGAGGTGGGGCTGGCGGGCGAGATCCGGCCCGCGCCGCGGGGCCAGGAGCGCCTGAAGGAATCCGCCAAGCTCGGCTTTACCGTGGCCCTGGTGCCCAAGGCCAACGCCCCGAAGCACGACATTCCGGGGATGCGGGTGGTTGCAGTGGACCGGATCGAGGAGGCGCTGGAGCGGATTCGTGAGCTTTCGACTGGCTGATTTATGCTTTTTGCGCTGCAGTAACGCCGAAAACCACGGAAAACCTAGATATTCGTGCCACAGTTTGAAAAGAGCGATGTAAGCTAGCGCCCTGCGGGTGGTGTGGTGCGATTCGGGCACGTGGCGTCACCTGTTGGGGCTTCTGCCGTTTTTGTAAATCCACCCATTTCTTTCATCAACACACTAAGAGCTATGAACAAGACTGAATTGATCGATGCGTTGGCTGGCAAGAGTGGTCTGACCAAGGCCGATGCTGGCCGTGCCGTGGACGGTGTCATGGAAATCATCACCGAAGCGCTGGGCAAAGGTGAGAGCGTGACGCTGGTCGGTTTCGGTACCTTCTCCGTGGGCGAGCGTGCCGCCCGTGTCGGTCGCAATCCGCAGACCGGCGCCGAGATCCAGATCGCTGCTTCCAAGCAGCCCAAGTTCTCGGCTGGCTCCAAGTTGAAAGACGCTGTGAACAGCTGAACACTCGTCACTCCCCGCTCGGGGATTGATGCATCGAAAGGCGGCCGTCCGGTCGCCTTTTTTTCGTCCACCGTCCGCCGGCCCGCGTGCGGCAGGACGCGGCGTTTATGGCGCTCACAGGGCTTTTCCTGGCTTAACCGAACTTAACCCGGCGCTTCGGTATAGTTGGCCGTGGTTGTTCCCGAGTTCAAGCCGGCCCCTGGGGCCGCAATTCATGCCAAGCCTGTTTCGTAGAATCCCGTGGCCGCTGCTGGCTGCAAGCCTGCTGGCCGGCTGTGCCGGTTTCCTTCCGGCCGTGGGGCCGGATCACACCCCGCCCGCGCTGACACTTCCCGCCGGCTGGACCCAGCCTCCAGAAGTTGCGGGCAGCGCCGACCTCGCCCGCTGGTGGCAGCAGTTTGCCGATCCGCAGCTCGACGCGCTGATCGACGCGGCGCTGGCCGACAGCCTCGACCTGCGCCAGGCCGAGGCGCGCCTGCGTCAGGCCCGGGCCGCCCGGACCCAGGCGGTGAGCGGGCTGTTCCCGAGCCTCACCGCGTCGGCGGGTGCCAGCCGCAGCCATAACGCCCGGGCCGTCAGCGCGCTGCCGGCGCGTACCACCTGGGATGCGGGTTTCGACGCGGGCTGGGAGGTCGACCTCTTCGGCGCTACCCGGCGTGGTGTGGAGGCCGCATCGGCGGAACTCGAAGCCAGCGCCGCAAGCCTCGCCAACGTGCGCGTCTCGCTGGCGGCCGAGGTGGCGCAGAACTACGTGGAGCTGCGGCTTTACCAGCGCCGGCTGGCTATCGCCCGGGACAATCTCGCGTCCCAGACGGAAACCGTGCAGATCACCGAATGGCGCAACCAGGCTGGGCTGGCGTCGAGCACCGACGTGGCCCAGGCCCGCACCAGCCGCGAGCAGACCCGCGCCACCATTCCCGACCTGGAAGTTAGCCTGACCGCGGCCGCCAACCGGCTGGCGGTGCTCCTTGGCCAGCCGCCGGGCAGCCTCAACGACGCCCTCGCCGGGGCTGGCGAGCTGCCGCTGCTGCCGGCCAGCGTGGGCGCCGGTATCCCCGCCGACGTGCTGCGTCAGCGGCCGGATCTGATCGTCGCCGAGCGCAGCCTCGCCGCCGAGACCGCGCGGGTCGGCCAGAAGCTGGCCCAGCGCTTCCCGAGCCTCAACCTTGGTGCGAGCTTTGGCTGGCAGGCCTACAGCCTGGGCGGGCTGGGCGCTGCCGGCAGCCTCGCCCGGTCGGTGAGCGGGTCGCTGGCCGGCACACTGTTCGACGCCGGCCGGCTGAAGAGCGCGGTGGACATCCAGACGGCGGTGCAGGAAGAAGCCCTGGCCGCCTACGAGGCGGCGGTGCTGAGCGCGCTTGAAGAGGTCGAGAACGCCCTGACGGCTTATGCCTCCGGACGCGAGCGGGTCGATGCCCGGCGAGCGGCGGCTGCGGCGGCGCGGGAGGCGGCGTCGCTGTCGCGCAATCTCTACCAGGCCGGGCTGACGGATTTCCAGAAGGTGCTCGAAACCGAGCGCACCCGGCTCACGGCCGAAGACAACCTGGCCCTGGCCGAAGCGGCGATGCGGACCAATCTGATCAAACTCTACAAGGCCCTCGGTGGCGGCTGGCAGGTGGCCGATGCCGGGGCGCCGGAAGGCAGGGCAGCACCATGAACCAGACAAGCGACAAGCCGGGCAATGCAGATGAAGCGCTGGCAGCGATGCTCGGCCGCGCGGCCACTGGCGCAGGCAAGGGCCGGCTGCGGCGCTGGCTGATCCTCGGCGCCGGCGCGGTGGTGGTGATCGCAGCGTTGGCCTGGTTGGGCCGCGGCGATCAGGGCGCGGCCGGGCGCTACATCACCGAGGAGGCCAGTATCGGCAAGCTGACGGTGACGGTGTCGGCCACCGGCACGCTGCAGCCCACCAAATCGGTGGACGTGGGCAGCGAGCAGTCCGGCACCCTGGCCACCGTGCTGGCCCAGGAGAACGACCGAGTGAAGAAGGGCCAGCTCCTCGCCCAGCTCGACACCGCCAAGCTGCGCGACGCGGTGGCCAAGAGCAGCGCGGCGCTGGCGGCGGCCAACGCGTCGGTGGCCCAGGCCCGGGCGACGGTGGCCGAGGCGAAGGCGTCCCTGTCGCGGATGCGGCAGGTGGCCGAATTGTCCGGCGGCAAGGTGCCGGCCCGCACCGAGCTGGAGACCGCCGAGGCCACGCTCCAGCGGGCCATCGCCAACGAGGCCAGCGCCCGGGCGTCGGTGGTCCAGGCCGAGGCCGTGCTGAAGACCGACGAGACCAACCTTTCCAAGGGCACGATCCGCTCGCCGGTGGATGGGGTGGTGCTCACCCGCAAGGTGGAGCCCGGCCAGTCGGTGGTGGCGGCGATGACGATCCCGGTGCTGTTTACCCTGGCCGAGGATCTCGCCCGGATGGAGCTGCAGGTGAAGGTGGATGAGGCCGACGTGGGCACCGTGAAGCTCGGCCAGCCGGCGAGCTTTACGGTGTCGGCGTGGCCGGGGCGCAACTTCCCGGCGACCATCGAGCGGGTCGGGCTGGGTTCGACGATCACCGACAACGTGGTCACCTATAAAACCGTGCTCACGGTGAACAACGACGACCTGGCCCTGCGACCGGGGATGACCGCCACCGCCACCATCGTCACCGCCCAGCTGGACAACGCCCTGCTGGTGCCCAACGCCGCGCTGCGCTTCGTGCCCCCCAAGGCCGGGCCGAAGGCAGAGCGCAGTGTGGTGGCCAGCCTGCTGCCGCGTCCGCCCTCCGAGGCAAAGCACGCCACCGCCACGGCCGCCCCCGGCGCACCACAGGTGTGGGTGCTCGAAGGCGGAGAGCCCCGCGGGGTGCCGGTGAAGACGGGCGTCAGCAACGGGCGCTTCACCGAGATCACCGGCGGCGAGCTCAAGCCCGGCATGGCGGTGATCACCGAGTACCAGGAAGCAAAGAAATGAGCATCGCAGGCGCAGCGCCGCTGATCGAGCTCGTCGGCATCACCAAGACCTATGGCACCGGGCAGGCGGCTTTCCAGGCGCTGAAGGGCGTGGATCTCGTCATCGAGTCCGGCGAGTTCGTGGCGGTGATGGGCCCCAGCGGCTCGGGCAAATCCACCGCGATGAACATCCTCGGCTGCCTGGACACGCCTACGTCGGGCGAATACCGCTTCCGGGGCGTGCATGTGGAATCGCTGGAGCGCAACCAGCGGGCGCTGCTGCGCCGGCATTGCCTGGGCTTCGTGTTCCAGGGCTTCAACCTGCTGGCGCGCACCTCGGCCCAGGAGAACGTGGAGCTGCCGCTGCTCTACCGGGGCGAGCCGGCCGAGGCGCGCCACGCGGCGGCCCGGGCGGCGCTGGCCAAGGTGGGGCTGGCCGGCTGGGAGACCCACACGCCGGCCGAGCTTTCCGGCGGACAGCAGCAGCGGGTTGCGATCGCCCGGGCAATCGTCACCAACCCGCTGGTGCTGCTGGCCGACGAGCCCACCGGCAACCTGGACAGCCATCGCAGCCACGAGATCATGGAACTGCTGGCCGCCCTCAACCGCGAGCAGGGCATCACCATCATCATGGTCACCCACGAGCCGGACATGGCCGCCTACGCGCACCGGGTGGTACGTTTTGTGGACGGCCGTGTCGCCAGCGACGAAGTGCGCAGCGGCCTTGCCGGGGAGGCCGCGCCATGCTCCTGAGCGCGCTGCTGCTGGCCCTGCGGGAGATCCGCCGCAACCTGATGCGCTCCTTCCTCACGGTGCTGGGCATCGTGATCGGGGTGGCCGCGGTCATCACCATGGTGACGCTCGGCAACGGCGCCACGCGGATGGTGTCGGACCAGATCTCCAGCCTGGGCAGCAACCTGCTGATGGTGCGGCCCGGTCAGCGCCTCGGCCCGGGGCGTGACAGCGCCGGCTCGCCCAACTTCCGCAAGGCCGACGTGGAGGCGATCCGCAGCCAGGTGAGCAGCCTGCAGGACGTGGCGCCGGCGGTGGGCAGCTCGGTGACCCTGGTGGCCGGCAACAACAACTGGTCGGCGACGGTCTATGGCACCACCAACGCCTATCTGGTGGCCGGCAACTGGAAGTTGGCCGCCGGCCGGGCCTTTCTCGACGACGAGGAGCGCGCCGGCAAGGCCGTGTGCATCATCGGCGAAACCGTGCGGCGGGAGCTCTTCGGCAGCCGCAGCCCGCTGGGCGACGAGATCCGCGTGAAGACCTTCAGCTGCCAGGTGGTGGGCCTGCTGGCCTCGAAGGGGCAGGGCGCGATGGGGATGGATCAGGACGACATCGTGCTGATGCCGATCAGCACCGTACAGCGGCGCATCACCGGCAACCTGGACATCCCGACCATCCTGATCGCCCTGAAAGACGGCGCCGACACCCCGGCGGTGATGGCCCAGATCCGCGGCCTGCTGCGGGAGCGCCGCAAGCTCGCCGAGAACGAGGCCGACAACTTCAACATCATGGACACCCGCCAGATCGCGGAGACCCTGTCGGGCACCATCCGCACGATGACGGGCCTGCTCGGCGCGGTGGCGGCGGTGAGCCTGCTGGTGGGCGGCATCGGCATCATGAACATCATGCTGGTGTCGGTCACCGAGCGCACCCGGGAGATCGGCATCCGGCTGGCCATCGGCGCGCTGGAAGGCGAGGTGCTGCTGCAGTTCCTCATCGAGGCGGTGGTGCTGTCGGCCTTCGGCGGGCTGGTGGGCATCGTGCTGGCGCTGGGCACCTGCGTGGGCCTGGCCGCGCTGATGCACATGCCTTTCCTGTTCAACCCCGGCATCAACCTGCTGGCCTTCTTCTTTTCGGCGGCGATCGGGGTGGTGTTCGGCTACGTGCCGGCCCGGCGAGCGGCGAGACTCGACCCGATTGACGCGCTGCGTCACGAGTGATTCGACAAATTTTGCAGATTCAACAGGAGGGCGATGTCCCTCCTGTTTTTTTGTCTGCCCGAAAGACCATGTGGTTCAAGGGGCCTGTCTTTTTGTGACGAAGCGCACGCCACGCCCCAACATAAGAAAATTTCCTACACAATTATTGGAAACGTCTAAAATAGCAAAAACAACAAATTAAATAAAATGTGTCGTAACTCATTCAGATCACCGATCTCATGAAAACGACCACGAAGCATCTGCTTCATCCCAATCACGCCGGCAGCCCCGTTGCCGCCCTTTCCTGACCAAGGAGGCCTCCATGCCAACCCAACACAGTGATCTCTATCACTCCGGCCCGTTCGAACTCGGCGGCTGTGGCAACGACCTGGTCCTGGGGCGCGACGAGCTGAGCCGGCGCCTGGAGCGGGAGCAGCGGGAGAAGGCCGACGCGCAGATCCACCTCGCGCGGCTATCCAGCGAGGCGCAGCAGCTGCGCGCCCAGCGGGACGAGGCCCTGAGGGCGCTCGACATGGCCAACCAGAACGCCGTGTTCCAGCTGGCCAAGGCCGCCGAGGAGAAGGACGGCGAGGCCGGCCAGCACATGCGCCGGATCGGCGTGATCGCGGGGATGATCGCGGAGGCGATCGGCTGCTCGGAGCATTTCTGCGAGCTGATCTGCGACGCGGCCCAGCTCCACGACATCGGCAAGATCGGCATTCACGAGAGCATCTTGTCGAAGCCGGGTGCGCTGACCATCGACGAGTGGAAGCTGGTGCGGGAGCACTCGCGCATCGGCGCCGGCATCCTGTCGGCGTTCAAGTCGCCGATGATGGATCTGGCGGCCGAGATCTCGATGTCCCACCACGAACACTACAGCGGCGCCGGCTATCCTCTCGGGCTGGTGGGCGAGGCGATTCCCCTGGCCGGACGGATCGTCGGGCTGGCGGATTTCTTCGATTCGCTGACGATGGACCGCTGCTACCGCAAGGCCGTGTCAGACGACCAGGCCCTGGCGATGATCGCCGAGCGGCGGGGCGAGCAGTTCGACCCGCGCATCGTCGATGCCTTCCTGTGCATCGCCGATCAGGTCATCCTGGCCCGCGATTCGATCAACGAGATCGAGGCCATCTGCGACCTGCCGGACATCCACGGCGACTGGTGGATGGCTTTCTAGGCGGATTCCTGCGCGTCGAGGATCCGCGCCACAAAGCCGGCCACGGCCTCGATCACCGCACCGGGCTGGTCCTTGTGCGGTGAATGGCGGCAATCGGCCAGCTTGACCAGATCCAC
>NZ_CALAYQ010000031.1:0-30055 GCF_937894855.1 uncultured Zoogloea sp. | reverse complement strand
GCTTGCCGATGTCTTCGTTGGTGCCCTTCATGCGGACGACCAGCGGAACCGACAGGTGCACTTCACGGGCAGCGGTGACCACGCCGGTGGCGATGGTGTCGCAGCGCATGATGCCGCCGAAGATGTTGACGAGAATGCCCTTGACCTTGGGGTTCTTGAGCATGATCTTGAAGGCTTCGGTCACCTTCTCGGTGGTGGCGCCGCCGCCCACGTCGAGGAAGTTGGCCGGCTCGGCACCGAACAGCTTGATGGTGTCCATGGTGGCCATCGCCAGACCGGCACCGTTCACCAGACAGCCGATGTTGCCGTCCAGGGAGATGTAGGCCAGATCAAACTTGGAGGCTTCGATTTCGTCCGCGTCTTCTTCGTCCAGGTCGCGCATCGCGACGATTTCCTGCTGGCGATAGAGGGCGTTGGAGTCGAAATTGAACTTGGCGTCGAGCGCCTTGACGGTGCCGTCGCCTTCGTGGATCAGCGGGTTGATTTCCGCCAGCGAAGCGTCGGTTTCCATGTAGCAGGTGTACAGCTTCTTGAGCGTGTCGACACACTGCGGAATGGAGGCCTCGTTCATGCCCATGCCCTTGGCCAGGGTGAGCGCCTGCTCGTCGGTCAGGCCGACCAGCGGGTTGATGAAGACCTTGACGATCTTTTCCGGGGTCTTGTGAGCAACTTCCTCGATGTCCATACCGCCTTCGTACGAAGCCATCATGGCAACGGACTGGGTGGCACGGTCGGTCAGCGCGGCGACGTAGTACTCGTGCTTGATGTCGGCACCTTCCTCGATCAGCAGGTTACGCACCTTCTGGCCTTCGGGGCCGGTCTGGTGGGTGATGAGCTGCATGCCGAGGATCTGGCTGGCGTACTGACGCACTTCGTCAAGAGACTTGGCGACTTTCACGCCACCGCCCTTGCCGCGTCCGCCGGCGTGGATCTGGGCCTTCACGACCCAAACCTTGCCACCCAGGGTTTCCGCTGCCTTGACCGCGTCGTCGACGGTCGTGCAGTGGATACCGCGCGGAACCGTGACGCCGAACTTCTTCAGGATTTGCTTGCCCTGATATTCATGAATTTTCATGGTTGCCCTTCGATCGAAGTCTTGGCCTGAAAAGGCCGCTTACGCTTGGTTGATGGGACTCTTCGGAGTGCTGACGCACCCCGCGATACCTGCGCCGTTCTCCCTCGTCCAACGCAGACACCGCTTTTCCCTCTCGCGCGTCAGGCCAGCTGGCCCGGCCACTCGAAAGGCGATCCAGCCCCGGGGGCAGACGACGTTTGCCGCAGGCGCCCCGGATTACGGATCAATTGATTATATACGAAACCAGCGGCGCGACCGATTTCACGCTGCAGCGCAACTGCGGTTTTCCCGACCCCTAGCCATCATCGCCGCCGCGATACCAGCGGGGGTAGTAGCGCAGCACGGTTTCGGTGGTGGTTTCGAGGGCGTGACAGCGATCGAGCTGAAAGGGTTTTTCGACCTCCTCGTCGTTGTCGCGACGGAAGGTGGCGAAGGTCTGGATGGCAGCGGTGGGCAGCGACAGGAGCAGTTCGGTGAGGTGCGAGCAGCCGCGGACGTCGGCGAACATCTCGCCCACCGTGCGCCGCAAACCCCGTACCAGATTGAGCCCGATCAGCTGGCGGTAGGCGGGGCCGATGGTGTCGCAGGCGCCGGGGTATGGCACCCAGTCGGAACACGCTTGCACATCGACGATGTTGAACTGAGGGTCGATGGTCACGCGGATGAACAGGTCGTGGACGGGGTCGCCACGCTTGCGAAGGCCCGACGACAGCGGGTAATCAATATCCTTCAGATCGGTGAGGCGGGCATCCAGATCGAACAGGCCGTCGTCGCGCACGAATCCCTCGACATCGATGCGTCGATGGTGGGCCCGGGTACGCGGCGATTTCGGGTCAGGCAGGGGCATGGCAATAAAAAAGCAGAAAAGGCTAAAAAACTCGTAAAAAATGCCGTTCGGGGTACCACACGTCACAATTGAGCCCCCCGACAGGCCGACAACGGCCCGCTACGGCCGACAAACTTCTTTAGAATACTGTAGCTTTGGCGAAGGTGCCTGCTCTGCGCGCACCACCGCTCAACCCACCAGGCTTCTGCTTGCCGGACCACGACCAACGTTTTGATGAACAGCGCGCGCAAGTCACTATCCCTGCTCGTAGCAACCCTCATTCCCCTAGGTGCTCCAACAGCAGGAGCGGTCGGACTTGGGGATCTGGTCACCCGGTCCGCGCTGGGAGAGCCGCTGCGGGCCGAAGTCCGTCTGGTGCGTGCAGCCGGTGAGGAATTCGACGCCACCTGCTTCAAGCGGGTCGGCAACAACGCCGGCAACGACGACATCCCCTGGATCTACGACGCGCGCGTGCGCCTTTCCGGCGACCGCCTGATCGTCACCACCCGCGATCCGGTGAATCATCCGATCGCGATGCTCGGCCTGCTGGTCAATTGCGGTGGCGATGTCCGCCGCGACTACCCGATCTTGCTTCAGCCGCCGGTCCTGCGCGTCGGTGCCGGCACGTCGCCCAACCTGCCGGTTGCCGCGCCGGTCGAAGACACCGCCCCGCGCCCGCCCGTCCAGGCCAGACCGCCCCGCCCGCCGCGTGCGGCAGTTGCCCCTGCTGCCGAAGGCACCGGCCCGGCCCGCGGCAGCCAGCCCGCCGAGGCGACCGCCCCCGTAGCGAAGGCGCCCAAGGCATCCCGGCGCGAAGCCGCCGCAGCCCGCCGCACCGAACCGCCCCGCCACGACCGCCTGATCCTGGGCAGCGGCGCCGAGGCCGGCCTCGTGCCGCTGCGCATGAGCCTCGCCCTGCTCAATCCGCCCTCAGAAGACGAATCGGACGGCGCCCGCCAGCAGCTGCGCCAGGAGCAGCGCACCCTCACCGAGATCGACGACCGGATCGCCGCGCAGCTCGAGGTCAACGAGAAGATCAAACGCCTGGAGGAATACCAGGCGATGCTGAAGGAAAAGGTCGCCCAGCTCGACGGCGCCCCGCCTGCGGCCCATGCCGCAGTTGCGGCTCCGACGCCCGCGCCTGCCGCCCCGGCTCCTGCGCCAGCCCAGCCGGCCACCGGCGGTCTCCCGCCCGACATCGCCGAACAGCTTCACGTGTGGGGCGCGCCTGTGGGCGGCCTGATCGCGGTGCTGGCAGGCGGCGGAGCGCTGATCTGGCTGCGCCGTCGCCGCAACGCCGAGGCCTACGAGGAAGATACCGGCGAGCCCACCACTCAGCCCGATTTCCGCATCAGCGCGCCGCCCTCCACCCGCAGCCAGCAGATCGAGAAGAAGAACGCCCCGCTGCCCCCCGAGCGGGACGAGCCGCAGATCCACCATGCCGACCACTCCGAGCCCCCTCCGGTGGTCGATCACGGCGGCGAATGGGCCGAGCCCACCTTCGCCCCGGCCCATCCGATCCCCTTCGACCAGACAGTGGACGAGCAGGATTCGGCGCTGGAACTCGCCGAGATCATGATGTCCTTCGGCCGCACCCAGGGCGCCGCCGAAACCCTCGCCGACTACATCCGCAACAACCCGCGCCAGGCCGTCAAGCCGTGGCTGAAGCTCCTCGAGGTTTATTACGTGGCCGGCATGCGGGCCGAATTCGAAGTCCTCACCCGCCAGCTCAACAAGACCTTCAACGTCAAGATGGTGAGCTGGAACGACTTCAAGGACATCCGCTCCACCCCGGACACCGTCGAGCAGATGGCCCACATCTGCCAGCGCCTGCAGGACCTTTGGGGCACCCAGGAAGCCCAGATCTACATCCACCAGATCCTGCGCGACAACCGCAACGGCACCCGCCAGGGCTTTCCCCTCAGGGTGGTCGAGGAGCTCCTGCTGCTGCTCGCCATCCTCGACGATGAGCTCGGCCCCTACAAGCCGCCGGTCGAGCCGACCCTCGAGGCGATGGAGCCCGCCCCGCCGCCGACCCTCTCCGCCTTCGACGTGTAACCCACCCCGGCCGTCAGACCGGGTTGTCCACCTCCACAAACTCCGCCTCGATCCCGAACGCCGCGGCCAGATGCGCCCCCAGGGCCTTCACGCCGTAGCGCTCGCTGGCGTGGTGGCCGATGCCCAGATAGGCCACGCCGGATTCCCGCGCCAGATGGGTGGTCGGCTCCGAGGCCTCGCCCGACACGAAGCAATCCACCCCCTGGGCGATCGCCTGTTCGAAGTAGCCCTGGGCGCCGCCCGTGCACCAGGCGATCCGCTCGATCCGCCGCCCCGGGTCGCCCAGCATCAGCGGCTCGCGCCCCAGCCGGGCCGCCGCGCCGCGGGCCAGGGCGTCGAGGGACTCGCCCTCGGCAAGCCGTCCCGTCCACCCGATGTCCTGTTCGCCGAAGCGCCCTTCCGGCAGCCAACCCATCAGCCGGGCGAGCTGGGCGTTGTTGCCGAGCTCGGGGTGGGCATCCAGCGGCAGGTGATAGGCGAACAGGTTGATGTCGTTGGCAATCAGCGTACCCAACCGCCGCCGGCGCAGCCCGGTGATGCAGCCGTCCTCGCCGCGCCAGAAATAGCCGTGATGGACCAGCACCGCATCGGCACCCCGCGCCACCGCCGCGTCAAGCAGGGCCTGGCTCGCGGTCACCCCGCAGACGATCCGCGAGACCTGTGCCCGACCTTCCACCTGCAGGCCGTTTGGGCAATAATCCTTGAAGCGTGCGACATCCAGCAGGGTGTCGAGATAGCGCTGCAGTTCGGCTCGTTCCATGGCCGTCATTCCTTTTTCAAGCATTCCGCAATTTGAAGGCGCCCGCTGGCGCCGGTGGCCGATTCTACGATGCATCGCCTTTGGATGATCTTCGCCCAAGCCGTCACCATCTCGGTGGCGCTGCTTTTCGTCGTCAGCACCCTCAAGCCGGAGTGGGTCAGCGACCGCCCTGCCCTGCCCGCCATCACCATCCAGGAAGCCATCGCGCCGGCCACAGCGCCCGCCGGGCGCACCACCACCTCCTACGCCGACGCCGCCCAGCGGGCCCTGCCGGCGGTGGTGCACATCTTCACCAGCAAGGACGTGAAGAGCCAGCGCCACCCCTTTGCCGACGACCCCCTGTTCCGCCACTTCTTCGGCGACCGCCTCGACAACCGCCCCCAGCAGCGCGCCTCCGGCCTCGGCTCCGGCGTCATCGTCTCGCCCGAAGGCTATGTGCTCACCAACAACCACGTGGTCGAGGCCGCCGACGAGATCGAAGTGGCCCTCAACGACGGCCGCAAGCTGCCCGCCCGCATCGTCGGCCGCGACCCGGAATCCGATCTCGCGGTGCTGCAGGTCAAGGCCGACAGCAAGCTCAACGCGATCACCTTCGGCCACCCGGAACAGCTCCACGTGGGCGACGTGGTGCTCGCCATCGGCAACCCCTTCGGCGTCGGCCAGACGGTGACGATGGGCATCGTCTCGGCCCTGGGGCGCACCCACCTGGGCATCAACACCTTTGAAGACTTCATCCAGACCGACGCCGCCATCAACCCCGGCAACTCCGGCGGCGCGCTGGTGGATGCCGCCGGCAACCTGATCGGCATCAACTCGGCGATCTACTCGCGCACCGGTGGCTCGCTGGGCATCGGCTTTGCCATCCCCGTGTCGCTGGCCCGCAACGTGATGGAGCAGATCATCCAGACCGGCGCCGTCACCCGCGGCTGGATCGGCGTCGAAGTCCAGGCGATCACCCCCGAACTCGCCGATTCCTTCGGCCTGCCCTCGTCCGAAGGCACGCTGATCTCCGGCGTGATGCGCAGCAGCCCGGCCGACCGCTCCGGCGTGCGCCCCGGCGACGTGCTGCTGTCCGTCGATGGCCGCAAGGTGAACGACCCCCAAGCCATGCTCGAAGCCATCGCCGCCCTCCCCCCGGGCCGCCAGGCCGGTTTCGAACTGCGTCGTGGCAAGGAGAAGCTCGACATCAAGGTCGAGGTCGGCCGTCGCCCGGCGCTCTCTCGCGGCGACTGACGCCCCCCACACAAGAAAACACAGCCGGCCGACAACCGGCTGCGAGCGCTTCCGTGACGGAATAACAACCCGATACAACTCGGATGTTGCAGCGCAGCATCTGCAGCGCTATTCTGCAGCTGTCTCCTCCACCCTCCTCCTTTGGTGTGGATTTAACCCGAGTGGCGCCCCCGCCCTCGGGTTTTTCTTTTGGTGCGCCGCCTGTCATGCAAACCACCAGCGGGCAAGCTCACGCCAAGCGCCGCGATGCCATCCGCCAGATCCGGCCACCTGGCTGGTGAACACACGGGCCCGCCACCGAACACGGTGACGGGCCCGCAAGCCTCAAAGGGCAGCATCCGGCAGGGTCGTTGATGGCCTTAGCGCCCCCGCCCGCAGTCGACTCAACCGAGCCCGTCGCGCAAGCGCACCATCTCCGCCAGGTTGCGGCGCACGCCTTCCAGCTGGCGCTCCACCAGGGCGCGCACCGAAGCCGGCATCGGCTTGCCGAGCGCATCCCGGAAGGTCTGCAGCGCCTCATCCTCCGCCGCGACGCACGCGTCCAGCACGATCTTGTCGTCCTCGGAGCTGAAAACCGTCTTCAGGCTGGTCCAGCCACGCATGAGCGCGCCCTGCACCGAACCATGCTCTGCCGGACGTCCGCCGAGCCGTTCGATCTCGTTGTCGAGTTCGATGACTGCCGATGCGCAATCGCCAGCGCGACGCTGCATCACCGCCGAAATCGCCGGCATCTTCGCGTGCGCCGCCGCATGACGGAAACCTTCTTCCCCGTCGCGGCTCATCACCAGCAGGGTGTTGAGGGTATCGATCAGCTCGTCGGGGTCGACGGGCTCCCCTTCGACGGCACGCGCGGTGCGGCGCGACGCAGCCCGCTCCCAGGCAGCCTGCACGGCCGGACGTGCGTCGTCCCACGCCATGTTGCGGCCCGGCGAGCGCAGCCAGTCTTCGGCGAGGCGGGATTCAGCCTCCACATACGTGCCGGGGTAGCGCTCCACCCCCAGCCAGCCATGCTCGAAAGCAGGGCGGTAGTATTCATAGGGCGTGCCCGGGCGATAGTAAGGCTCCCGAACGTGGGCGTCGGCCCAATACACATCGTCATCGGCCGCAGGCCCGATCGTATCGACCAGCGCCTTGCCGCCGGCAGCGCCGGCCACGGCGCCGATCACCCCGCCAACCGCCGCACCCACCGGGCCCGCCGTTGCCGCGCCAACCGCCACGCCGGTGGCAACGCCCGAGGCAGCCCCGCCCACCAGGCCGATCTTGGTTGCAGTGGATTTGTCGTCAGCACTTGGCGCCATCGGCGTCGTGACCTTGCCGTCAACCGGATGGGGCAGATGCTGGGTTTCGATCATTCTCTGGTTCATGGCTGTCTCCTTATCGGGTAGTGAACACGGAGTCATCTTCCCGCGTCCCGAGGAGCATCTCGATCAGCCACTGGCGCAAGCACCTGTCGGCCGGGGCCGACATCCCCGTAGGACTACCCACCCACGCAACCGGCCGCCCTGTGAAAACGGTTACACGGGGACACACGAATATTGTTGCAGCGCAGCATTTCCTCATCTATATTTGAATCGTCTCCTCCACCCTCCTCCTTTGGTGTGGATTTAACCCGAGTGGCACCCCCGCCCTCGGGTTTTTCTTTTGGTGCGCCGCCTCCGCGCAAACCGCCGGCCGACGGCCCCCGCCGCCGGTGTATCCTCACCCCGGATGAATAGCGCAAAGAGGGCGCCCATGAGCGAGGCGAGGGGTGAGGTGCAAGGCGAGGTGAAGGTCTTCCTGTCCACCGTCAGCGCGGAATTCCGCAGCTACCGCGACGCCCTGCGTCATTCCCTCGACCGCCCCAACGTCACGGTCAAGGTTCAGGAAGACTTCATCGCCACCGGCACCGAAACGCTGGACATGCTCGACCAGTACATCCGCCAGTGCGACGTGGTGATCCACCTGGTCGGCGACATGACCGGCGCGATGGCCCAGGCGCCCTCCGTCGCGGCGATCCGCACCAACCACCCCGATTTCGCCGCCAAGCTGCCGGTGGCGGCCTTCCTCGAAGCCGACGGCCCACCGCTGCCCTACACCCAATGGGAAGCCTGGCTGGCCCTCCACCACGGCAAGCGCCTCATCATCGCCGAGCCCGAACCCGGCGCCCCCCGCGCCCCCGGCTACGCCACGACGCCCGGCCAGATCGCCGCCCAGCAGGCCCACCTAGCCCGGCTGGCCAGCATCGAGCGCTTCCGCGGCATCCGCTTCCGCAACCCCGATCACCTGGCCGCCGAAGTGTGGCGCTCGGGGCTGCTCGACATACTCGTCGAAGCCGGCCTCGAGCGGCGGGTCGATTGCCTGCCCTACGCCAGCCTGGGCACGCTTTTCATGGGCCGCGATGCCGATCTCGATGCCCTCGCCACCCACCTCGGCCCGGCCCCGACAAGCGCCGAACATCCCACCGCCTGTGTGGCCCTGTGGGGCCTGGGCGGCATCGGCAAGACCCGGCTGGCGCTGGAGTACGCCTGGCGCCGAGGCAGCGGCCACCATGCCCGCCTGCTGCTGGGCGCCAGCAGCCCAGCCACCCTGCACGCCAACCTCGCCGCCCTGTGCGCTCCCGGCGCCCTCGACCTGCCCGAACACCAACTCACCGAAGAACCCCGCCGGCACGCCGCTGCGATCGCCTGGCTCAATCATCACCTCGGCTGGCTGATGATCCTCGACAACGCCGACGACGAAGCCGCCGCCACGGCGGTGGAAGCCCTGCGCGCCCGACTCACTGGCGGCCACATTGTGGTCACCAGCCGCCTGCCCAACTGGAGCGCGGCGATCCACCCGCAGGAAGTCGCCGTGCTCGCCCCCGAGGCCGCCGCCGGCTTCCTGCTGCTGCGCACCGCCAACCGCCGCGTCGCCCAACCCGACGACGAGGCCGACGCCGCCCGGCTGGCCCACGAACTGGGCTACCTCGCCCTGGCCCTCGAACAGGCCGGCGCTTACATCGCCAGGCTGCACCTCGGCTTCGGCGAGTACCTCGAACGCTGGCAGCGCCAGCGCAGCAAGGTGCTCGAATGGTTCGACCCGCGCCTGATGCAGTACCACGCCAGCGTCGCCATCACCTGGCAGACCAGCTTCGAGCAGCTCACGCCGCCCGCCCGCCGCCTGCTTAAGAACGACTGAGATATTCAGCAGGGGGCCGGCGAGATAAATCCGGGATATACCGGTTGATACGGGGAAATAGCGGGCGGCCGGGTGAAAATGTGTTTTCCTGGGCGAAAGCGCGCGGCGCGTCGTCAGGTCGAGGAAAGATACCGAGAAATCACATCGAGGATCGCGGCCTCGTCGGAGTCGGAGAGCGTGCCGGTTTCAGGGTCGGCGGTCAGAAGGCCGCGCTGCGGCATCCTCTTCGTTCCAAACTCGTGATACGCCGCATAGGGCATCCCGAAACCGTAGGTAACGCTCGACTCGTCGGCCTGGTGGTTCAGGCTGGCGAGCATGTCACCGTAGCGATCCAGGAGCCGGCCATTGCCATCCTCTGGATAGTTGGCCTTCGTGGACTCCGCCCACGGCGACCACGGCAAACCCATCGGGTCGGTCTGCGTTTCGAAGCGGTTCGAGACCCGGGTTTCCATCTCAGTGCCGATGCTATCCATCACCGGCGTCATGTCATCGATCTTGTGCCGAAGATTGCTCAGAAATTCGAGCACCGCCCGGTCGTCGATCCGGATCGTGGGCGCCATCAGAAGATCAGCTCCACGTCACCTGCCAAAGTGGTCTCCCCTTGCGGGTAGTCGGCCGCCAACTCGGTCGGAACAACGTGATGCAAACCGATGATTGCGGCCATGTCCACACGGCTCTTCAGCGGATCTGCGCTGAACGTGTGGAACGACGGAAGCGGATGAATGGAGATCCCAGCCGCGGAAGCCCACTGGCGAACGTCCTCTGCATCGCGACCAGTTACCAGCCCTTCTGTCTCGTCCCACTCGAATTCGAGCGATGAGACAGAAGGGCTGGCGGATTGAGGCGCGCAGATAAATCGGTGGATCATGGTTTCCAATGGAAAAGAAGGCCGACCACGAGGTCAAACATAGGTCTATCACCAGTATAGAGCAGGCGCAAGTTCTTCATGTCGCCGCCCAGCACATATTCCAGACCGATGCTCATCACTTCCAGTGCGCCCTTACCTCGATAGACCTTGCCCTGGTAAGGCGTCACATACTTGTCCTTGCGGGTGACTTCCTCCGGACCATAGGCCTCACCGGTGACGGTGCTCAGCTGCTCAAGCGGATCAGATCCGGTTCGTTCCCGGTGCTCCGCTTGGAAGATGCTATCCAGCTCCGGCATGACCGCTTGGAGGCGGTGGGCAAACTCGTGAACGGCACAGCTCAAATCCCCTGGTCGAACCACGCTGTAGCCCACGCCAGGTTGAAGCTTCACCACGCCAAAGCGGGGCAGCTTGACGGTATCTCCATGCTCAAAGTTGCCCTTTTCTGTGAAGTGCCAGGCGCGACTATTTGATGCCATGGCCAGCATTGGCCCAGCCAGATCGGACTGACGCGTCCAGGAGTCCGGCAGCAAGCGCGACGCATCCTTGAGTGCATCGGCCGCGGCGCCGCGGCTTTGGATCTTGATCGCGGTCGACGTCCCGACCTCACGTATGAGCTTATTGATGAGTGCGGCGTAAAGCGCTGCGGGCTCAGTTTTTCCACTCGGCAGCATGCTGGTGATCTTTGCGCCGGCATCTTTAAAGTCCGCCGCACTGACCAGCAACTGCAGCCCGTCCTTCTCCGCTGCGTCTGCGAGCTCCGCCGGCACAGATGCGAGCTTGGCCCGCGCCGCCTTCGCAAGCTGCTTCGCCCGTTCGCCCGCGACACCAGGGTTGTACGCAAAGCCCGGATCTACGCCAACCGGCACATTCATGACCTCGCCGGTGCGGTCATTGACCCATTTCCGGGTCACGTCCTCCGGCGCCGTCTTGTTGAGCGGCTCGCCGGTGGGCGACACGCCCCGGTCGTAGTCGGCCTGGCTGATCATCACGATGCGGCAGCGGCAGCGCCAGCCGTTCGGCGTCCAGTGGGTCTTCCAGAAGGGATCGCTGAGCAGCAGCGTCAGGTTGTTCCAGACTGCATGGCTCGCCCGGACAAGCTCGTCGCCCTTCGTCACATACCGCGCGTAGGGGTGCGTCGCTACAGTCCGCTGTGCCCGCTCCCACTGCCCAGCCGAGTAGGCCGTGCGCGTGTTCACGTCGAAAATCAGCTTGAGCCGTGGCGGATCGAACGTCGTGGTGACCGCATCGCCCGTCTCCGGGTCGATGATCGTCTTCTCACCCCACCAGCCCGCTCGCGCGAGGATCTCCTCGCCGTTCCGCATGTAGTCCCGCCGGGTCAAATCACCGCCGACCGACCGCGTAATCTGCTCACGGATCGACTGCAGCAGATCCAGGCGAGCCAGGCGCGACACCGTGAACTGCTGCGCGTGCTCCTCCTGCCACACGTCCCGCCAGTCGTAGCTGATCTTGAGGCTATCCCGGCCGGCCATGTAGGCCGCCGCCTCCGCGGGCGGCAGCCGGTAGGCGTCGGCAAACTCCTGAGCGGCAGATTTAGGCATCGCCCACCCCGGAGAGGCCCGCCAAATGCGTCGTCGCCGCCGCATTTGTCAGCGCTTCCTGCAGCGCCGACGGGTCCATCTTCGCCAGCAGCGACGGCAACCGGGCCAGGAATTCACCCGCCGTCTCGCCGGCCTTCACCGAAGCGTCCAACTCGGCCTGCAGCGCGGTAGCGAACGGCTGCATCATCGGCTTCCAGTCGCCCAGCGCCTCGTCCACCAGCACATCGATGACATCCGGTCCACCACCCTCCGCGAAGTTCGCCAGGTCGGCGCCGCCGGCCGGCACAGGCTTCCGGCCTGGAACCGGCGGCGTAGCCGTAGGGCCGGGCGTCGGCGCCGCGCGCTTCTTGCTCCAGCCCTCGCCGTACTTCTCCCGCACGGCCTCTTCCGACAGTTCGAATCCCATCTCCGTGATGTTCTTGTCCGTCTCCGACTCGGCCTTCTTGTCTTCCTCTTCGGAGATCTCGCGCGATACCTGGCACATGGCCAGCCCGTTGAGTTCGCAGATCCACTTGATCAGCGACTCGTTAAGCGTGTTCGACAGCAAGTCGCTGTCCGCCTGCACCAGGTCAAGCCGAACATTCGTGCGCTCCTTCGACGCCGACGCCAAAGCGCCGCCACCGCTCGTCCGAGGCTCCTGTCCAAGGACCACCTCTGCAATCCAGTCGTCCATGTACGCGCACAGGGCCTGCTGGGTGGTAACGGCGCCGGTCAGCTTGCTTTCGAGCAGCTCGATGGCGGCGCCCTCCGGCGTCATGATCACACCGTCGTTCGACAGCGCCTTCAACGCGGCAAACAGCGTCGACTTCTCCCGCGGGCTGGCGTTGCGCGGATGCCGGCCCCAGGGCGTCGGCGTGCCGAAGCGGTCGTTCAGCTTGTTCCAGCTGACGATCCCCTTCCGTTTGAAGAACACCGCCCAGTAGAGCTGCAGGCCCAGCCCGGTCCCGTAGGGGTTATCGTCTTCGGGATTCACCCGATGAACGATGAACTTCCGATCCGGCAGCTCGACGCCCTTGGTCATGGCATCGCGGGTCAGCATGCGCAGTTGCGGAATACCTGCCTCGTCCAGCACGTAGCGGAACCGGCGCTGCGCCCGCTTCACGATGCGCGCCGGCACGTAGTAGCCATCGCGTACCGTCCACACGATCTCGGACACCGCAAAGCCCCGCAGCAGCGCATCGAGAAGATCCATGCACACCTGGTCGAACGCGCAGCGCTTGAGGATGCTGGAGACGATGGCGGCATCCTTGAGGCCCGCCTCGCCTTCATCGACGGGCACCACCTGGATCTCCTCGCCGATCAACGCGTGCTTGCGCTTCTGCATGCACGAGAACACCTTCCCATCTCGCCTCAGGTCGCGATAGATCTCGCCGTTCGGATCACCCTTTTCAAGTAGCAGCGGGTCATTGGTCTGCAGGATGCCGAGATAGGTGTCCTCGTACGGGTCACGGAGCCGGTTTGCGACTTCCGTTTCCAGCTCCGGCGGCGCCGGCTGCTTGTTTGTTGGCTCAGCCATAGATGAAGTCCTCGAAATTGCTGTCAGCGCCGGCGCCGTCGCTCATGTGTTCGGTCGGAGTGACCAGATTGACCGAAGCGAACTCGCCAAGCACCAGGGAGACCGCAAAGTCGCCGTGCCGGAAGAGCTCCGGCTCCTTCAAGTCCTTGGTGTTCACCTCGGGCACCCGCGGAATGCCGTCCACGTCCTCCACCGCGCGCAGGTCTTCGTCGATATTCACGTCCCGCGGCAAGTCGTACTGGTCATCCTCGAAGTTCTTGACCATCTTCGGCATCCACTCCGCGTACCAGCCGCGGCTCAGGGTTACCTGGTGGATCATGTCGTGGCCAAATTCGTCTGCCGTGTATTCGGCGAGCGTCAGGCCCGGGCCGGTGGCGTCCATAGCCCCACCGGCCCACATGGGCAGCATGCGAATGAACGCCCACAGGATCTGCTCCTGCTGACGAGACGGAACGTTGTGCAGTTCCAGAGAAAACGGCGCGCTCCGGCGGAGGGTCTGCGTGATCTGCAGGGGCGTGATGGACGTGAAGTTCCGATGGCGGGCAAAGTCCATTCCGAACACGGTCTGCAAGCGGTCGTCGAGCAGCGTGGCCAGGGGCTTCAGGTGCATCTTGATCCACACCTCGGCGAACAGCTTCCGCTCGAGATCCGACTTCTTCACGAAGTCGTCGTCCATGGTCAGCCGCAACACCGGCCGGCCATCCTTCAGCGCCCGGTCGATCCACACGCCGGGGATGGACTTGCCACCCCCGTCGCGCGGGATTGCATCCAGCTCCTCCCGCATTGCCGCCTTGCGCGGTCCGTAGGAGTTGCGAATCTTCGTGTACCACTTCTTCTTGGCCTCGGCGGTTGCCTCCCACTGACGCATCATGCACACCCGCTCGAACAGGCCATTGCGCACTGCGTCGTCGAAGGTTGCCGTGTAAACCTGGGCGTCCTCACCGTAGCGGCCCTTCTCGATATCGTCCCGCAGCTGGTTGAACGCGTTCTTTCGTCCGTTGTGCGTCGAGATCACCCGGATCTTGCCGCCCCAGATCAGCAGCGCTGTGGCCGCCTCGAGGACGGCCGCCACGTTCTGGTGGAATGCCGCCTCGTCGATCACCACGATGCCCTGCAGGCCGCGGATGTTCGCCGGACGGCTCGACAGCGCGACGATGGAGAAGCCTGAAGAAAAGCGGATGCGGTACGCGTTGATCATCCGCGTGCTGCCATCCTCATCCTGGTCCTCGAACAGGAACTCCTCGATCCGCGAGATCCCGCTCGACTGAGCCTCAGCGATCACCCGCGCGAAGTGTGCGCAGTAGCCGATGAACTCCAGGCCCTTGTCCTTCGTGTCGGGGATGTAATAGACGTTATCGCCGCCCGCCTTCTTCTGACTGCCCGCGATCAGCGTGTCGTCCAGGGCCTCCGCGAACGTGATGCCCGTCCGCCGGCCCTTCGAGGCCAGCTTGATGGAGGCCTGAATCGCGCACCATTCGGCCTGGTGCTTCATCAGCACGCCACCTGCAATCGGATTGAGGCCCGCCGGGATTTCCTTCACCGAGGGCGGCAGCTCGTCCCACTCCACATAGCGGATCGTGTCCGCCCGGGGCTTCAGCTCCTGGGCGCTCATGCTCCGATCCCCAGCACCTTCCGGCGCCAGAAGTCCACCTGATCCTCGTCCATCCCTTGGGCCTTTGCCGCGATCTTCAACTTCTCGTCCTGCTCGGCAAGCAGCTTCTCGCGTGCCAGGCGCTCCACCTCTTTTCGCTCCTTCAGGTTCAGGCTCCGCGCCTCCTGCGCGGTTTTCGCTGCCCGCGCCAGGTCGAGCACATCCCCGATGTCCATCTCCGCGTTGCTCTGCAGCTTGCCCATGGCGTAGCGGCTGGTGAGGGTGGTGACGGCCTGGGCGAGCAGCGCGCCGGACTTCGCATCGAAGTCCTCGCCCAGCTCGCCGACAAGGGCCTCGGCCGCGGCCGCCATCTCGCGCTCGTGGCTGATCATTTCTTCAACGCTCGCCCGGTGCCGGCCCAGGGCGCTACGGCTCGGTGTCGGCTCGTCGGGAAACTCGGCCTCCAGCTCGGCGCGCAGCTCGTCCAGCGTCAGGCGGTTCTCGCGCAGCGCGCGAAAAACGTGCTTCCGGAACTCATCCGAGCGCTGGTCAATCGTGCTCTTGCGACCCATGGTCAGATCCTCGGGCGCTTCACGCCCTCGACGGTGATCCGGCCTTTCGCCACCATCTCGCCACGGTCGCGCAGGGTTGCCAGCAGCACCGAGCCGGCGTTCTCGATCTCGACCAACTCATGCTCTTCCAGCCAGCGCAGTTCGCGCTTCACGTCGGCAAGCTCCAGCGTGTGGCCGTAGCGCTCGTCGATGATCGTGCACAGCACCGAGGAGTTCGCCCGCCGGCTCGGCATCTCCGCGATCACCCGCAGCAGCACCAGCCGCGCGTCTTGAATCAGCAAATCGGAATAGCTCATTTGCGGCCCTCCTGCAGGCGGTCTTCATGGAGCAAATTAAGAATGTGGGCCGCACTCTTCAGCTCGCCCACCACTGTCGCCATGCCCGTCGACACCTCGTCCAGGCGCGCATGGATACGCTTCAAATCGTCGTGCGTCGGCGCGTGTTTCAAATCGCGCTCGATAGCGGTCAGCCGATCCGCGTGGCTCGCCAGCTTTGCATCCAGCGCATCCTTGGTCACCTTGTCCCGGCCGCTGATCGCCAGCCACACCACCGCAATCAGGTTGATCGCCTGGAGCACCAGCTTCAGCTCTTCCAGCCCCATCGTCATGCCGGCCTCCCGTTCGCCCGCGCCCGCGCTTCAAGCCAGTTGGCCTCATCCATGCAGTCGAAGCACAGCGTCACGCCCGGCACCGCCTTGCGCCGGGCCTCGCTGATCGCCTGCCCACACCCGCAGCAATGCGTGGCGCTGTCCGCCGCCGTCTTGCCGTACATGGGGTTATGGCGACGGTGCTCCTCGAGCGCGTCGCCGTTGATTTCCGCCTCTCGCTCGGAGGCGATGTCCGCAAAATCAGTCATGGTTCCAATTCCGCCGCACACGCCGCATGGACGCGTCGGCAATCGTGATAGAGGTTGAGCAAGTCGGCGGCCCACCGACGAAACGCCGGCAGGCCGCCATCATTCAGTTCCAGCACCGCCGGGCACGCCACCTGGCAGGCCACCGGCGGAAGCGGGCGGACCGTCATTTCCGGCCCGGATCGCATCGTTGAGCACGCGCACAGACTCAGCATCCAGCCCACAATCAGCAGGTGCCGGCCGGCGCGCCAGGTCACGTTCAAGCGCATCGCGTCGCCTCAGCTGGTCCAGACGCGCCGCTGCTTGCGCTTTTCCGGCCTCGACGGCCGCACGCTGGCGAGCCGCCGCATCTGCTCGCTCCTGCCGAGCGGCATCGCGAGCAAGTTCGGCGTGGGCCAGCTCGCAGGCCCGCGCACCGGATGAATAGCCGGCCTGGTGGATGCGCCACGCGCCACCGCCCACAAGCAGCACCACCGCACAAACCGCGACAAGGCGAACGGTCGAAACCACATCACGCCTCCGTGTCGTGCCCGCGCCGGCACAGCGCCTGGCTCGTCACCACGCGCAAAAGCGCATTGACGACCGGCAGGGCTACGGCGATAGCTACATAGAAATTGACGGGGAGAAGCGGCTGCAGCAGGCCCGTATTGGCCTCCAGGGCGACCAGGGCGGCCGCCGCCGCATTGACCCAGATCATCCGGGAGCGGGTCCAGGGCTTAGCCATAACGCCTCCCGGGGCGAGTCGCCCGCAGCCGGGCGCGTTCGTTGGCAATGGTCGAATCGGAGCACCCGCCGAACATCATCGCCTCGCAGGCACGGCGGATTTCCAGCCCGCGCAGGCGCTGTCCGTTTGCGAAAACCCACTTCGCAAACTCGGCCTCAGCGCCCTTCAGATCGCCCGCCTTGATCCGCTTGAGCAGCGTCGACGTATCGAAAGCCCCAACGCCGATGTTGAACACCAGCGCCGCCAGGGCATCGAACCGGAACTGAGCGGTGCCCGCCGGCAACACCGCATTCAGAAACACCTCGACAGTGCCCAGATCGGCGCGCAGCAGCTCGCGTGCCTCGACCAGCGAAAGGCGCGCCTTCGTGAGAGTCGGCTCGGATTTACGGATGACGTGCCCGAAGCCAGTGGTCCACTTGCCTGCGGGGCACAGGTACGGCGTAGCCGCAAAGTCCTCGAAGGACTCAATCAGCGCAATGCCGCGGGGAGAGGTTTTAAGCGGTGGGGTCAGCATGCCGGCGATGGTGCCGGCGTGCGCGCGAGGGGGCTAAATGAACGGGGTCAATTATTGACCCAGGGCGAATCAGGCCAGCTTGACGGCCGTTCCGCTTGCTACGACGAACAGCATGGATTTACCGCCGCCCGAGAATTCGCTGTAGTCGAGATCCACGCCCACTACGGCATCCGCGCCCAAGGCGAAGGCCTCGGCGCGCAGCTCCAGCATGGCGGTGCGGCGGGCGTCGCGTAGGACGCCTTGGGTCGATCCGCTACGGCCGCCGGTGGCATCGGTCACACTCGCAAAAAAGTCGCGGAGAATGTTCATGCCGTAGGCGCATTCGGCCGAAACCACGTCGACGGATGCGGCAATGGTGCGGCCGGGAATCTCCGGCGTCGTGGATACCGGCATCCTGGCGATCACCTGAACAAGCTGTTCGCGCGGAATGAACTCGCGCGGAATCCCCGTCCAGTCACCTGAGCGCCGTGCCATCGCCACACGCTCTTTCAGATCGATAGCGGCGTTGACCTTCGCATAGATCGCACCGCAGTTCGGGCATTCATAGTCCGGAGCAGTGTCGGTCGGACGGCGGGCGTAATGGCATTTCGCGCAGGTGGTCATGAGAATCAAGTGTGTGCTTAATCTTGTGCCCGATCAGGCACAGGAGATTCCAGGATCACTTCGTCAATCATGAAAGTGACGCCCCGAAATCTCCATCGTGTTGGGGATGAACCAGTCTGCACCGGGGACCGTGACTTTCCAAACTGCTCATCCAAAAACGCTTTCATCGCCTTTTCGATTTCTTCTTTTTTCACCACAGTATCAATCCGCATAACCTGTACGGAATGATAGGCGGAGTCCTTGACAGAATTTTACTTGCACCCGCCTTGCGTCGTGTCGGCGATCACGAAACCAACCTGATCTGGGCACGGACGGTGTCCGTATCCAGAGATGCGCCAGCCCGCTGCCACGCCATCAGCAAGTCCACCAGCTCGAATAGCTTTTCGCTGGAAAGAGAGCGGCCCGTGTCGTGAAGTGCATCGACAGTGACCGCCAAAGTCTCGACCCACGTCAGGCCGCTGCCATCGGCGTCCCCGATTGGCGTCACCATCGCAACCTGATCCGGAGCCGGCCCCGCTTTCGGCTTCTCGATCTCACCACGGTTTAGCAGCGCCTCCCCAATCAGCCTGCCGTCCTCAGCAGGATCGCCCGTCATCAAAACCTGCAGCCGCTTCCGGCCAAGTTCGTTCAGGGGCAAAGCCGAGACCACCGCGTTCATGTGGTTGATGGCCTGCATACGGCTGACGAATTCATCCTGGTTTTCCTCTTCGATCATCGGCCCTTCGCCAGTAATCAGCCACTCCGGGTTGATTCGAAGTTTCGTGACAAGGGCCCTGCTCTCCTCAGGCTTCAGCTTTTGAGCTGTGCCCCCCGCCAGGCGCTTTACCCGAGCAAGGGATACGCCGAGCACATCGGCCAACTCCTGCTGCTTCAGTTTGAAGTGCTCCATGACCCTGCCAATGAGTACGGAAATCATACTTTTCCTGTTGACTGGTACGTTTTTCGTACCTAATATTCACAACACGCAACCACGTAACCACAACAGTTTCCACAAAGGGGCCGTCATGCCGCAGCTCAAAACCCGCCAGCAGTTCCGAGAAGAGTGCGCCCTCAAGGGCCTCCCTCTCGCCTCCGTAGCCAAGCGCTACGGGTTCAACCTCAACCTCTTCTACGAGATCGTCAATGACGACGACGCCAACCCCCGTCGCAAGTGCCTGCGCGGCGAGTCCCACAACATCGCAGTCACCATCGGCATCAAGGCCGGTGAAGTGTCTCGCGCTGCCGCGTGAGGCCCGCCATGTTCATCCGTGACTACAGCATCAACGTCATGACCGACTGCGACGACAGCTTCTTTTACGCCTGTCCGGCCCGTAACTACGAATCCCTCGTCATCTGGTGCATGGGGGCCTGAGCCATGACCAGTCACTCCATCCTCGGCGGACTTCGCCGTATTGATGAATGCCTGTGCATCTACTTCGCTGGCGCTATTTATGACGCCTCCAGCATTCCCAGGGTCATGGTTGGCGAATACCTCGAAGTTCCGACGCAAACAGTTATCGAACCCGGCCTCACCGTGTTTTTCGGGTGGGGCCTGGACAAGATCGTGGCTGTCATCCCTCGCCTCAGCCCGCCTTCAGTGCATCAACGGCCTTCTCAAGCGCTGCTTGGCCGGCCGCTGTCTTCGCCAGGAACGACAGCACCCCAAGTTGCTGGTGGATCGCCACAAAGCACTTCTGCATTACCACGCCGGCTTCGCAATCGGGGCCGTACTGGTCCCAAGCCGAGCAGGCCCGTGCATTCGGGCAGCGTGAGGTCGAGGCGTTCATCGCGGTTCTCCTGGGTGGTTGATTGACGCCCCGAAGTTTAGCCACGCAAAACACATTTTAGCCGCATCGAAACCGCCATTTGTTTAGAAAACAGAACGCAATCGAACATCCAATGAACGCCCGACATTCGAAACCCGTCCCCACCAGCCTGCGCGCTGCCTTCGAGGCGGACAAGGTGCACGCCCTCAAACATCGGCGCCTGTCCATCGAACGCCTGGCCGAGCTGATGGCCACCACGCCGGCCACGCTCTACAAGTGGATCGAGCAGGAGAGCATGCCCGCCCGCGCCCTGATCGCCTGGCAGCACCTCACCGGCGCCAACAATGTGGTGCGCTACCTGGCCGCCTGCGAAGCCGCCGTGGTCGTCGCCGTGCCCTGCGGCCGCAGCGCCACCGCCGAGGACGTGCATGTGCTGCAGGCCACCCTCAACGGCGCCGTCGGCGCGCTGCTCGGCTACATGAGCGGCGAGACCGACCGCGACATGACCCTCGGCAAGCTCGGCGCCGGCCTGGAGGGCCTCGCCTGGCACCGCGAGAACGTGCGCAAGTCCGACCAACCCGAACTCGACCTCAACTGAAGGAGCCGCAATGTCCTACGACCAACAGCAATTTGAAGAGGCCAAGGCCGCTGTCGAGCGCCTGTCGGCCTACATGAAGGACGCCCGCAGCATCGAAGACTTTGCCCGCCGCATGGCCGCCGATGTGGAGAGCCCGTTCTTCAGCTTTGACATGCTGGCCCACGTCACCACCCACACCAACCTCATCGATGCCCTGCTCGATGAGGCCGCCGCTGCCTTCGACGACCACGATGACCACCAAGGCTGACACCTACGGCACCGGAGAATTTGCCGCCCGGATCTGCAGCGCGATCGTGCTGCTGGCCGGCCACACCCGCCATGGTCTTGCGCCCTCTGAGATCGCCAAGAAGCTGGGCACCAGCCCCGCCAACGTCACCCGCCTGGTGGCCCAGCTCAAGAGCAATGGCTTTGTGGAAGACACGCCCCTCAAGCGCCTGCGCTTGGGGCCCAAGGTGGTGCAGATCGCCCTGAGCCACCTGTCTGACATGCGGCAGGGCGAAGACGAACTGGCCGACTTGCGCCGCCGCTACACCCCGAAAAACTGATTGAGACTGCCATGCCCCGCCCGCCCAAAAACATCGACCTTCAGCCCGCCTTCGCCACCACCGACGAAGCCCTGCACGCTGGCCACACCGAAACCCTCTCACGCGAAGCCGACCTGGTTGCGATCAAGCGAGGCTTGAGCGACGACCGCGACCTGGTGAATCAGCTGCTAGGGCAAGTTCAGATGGCCCGCTCATTCGCCCGTTTTGCCGACGTCGTCAGTTTGACCAAGCTGAAGCACATCAAGGAAACCAAGATGTACCGGGCCTTGGCGGGCAAAAAGGCGTTTGACCCCGATGGAAACGAAATTGCCGACGTCGGCACTTTCGACGGATTTTGCCAAGCGCTAGGTCTGTCGCGGTCGAAGGTCGACGAAGACCTGACGAATCTCACCGCTTTCGGCGAAGAGGCGATGAAGAGCCTGTCGGCCATCGGCATCGGCTACCGGGAGCTGCGCCAGTACCGCCGCCTGCCCGAAGACCAGAAGAGCGCCCTGATCGAAGCCGCCAAGTCTGGCGACAAGGATTCGTTCCTGGAGCTGGCCGAAGACCTGATCGCCAAGCACGCCCGCGAGAAGGAAGAGGCCCAACGCCAGATTGAAGAGCTCAAGGCCGAGGAGAAAGCCAAGGAAGAGCTGCTCGCCGACAAGAACAAGCTGCTCGACGCCGAGCGCGCCAAGGTGAAGCGCATCCAGGCCGCCCCGGCCGATGAGCGGCTCGACCAACTGCGCAAAGAGATCACCTCGATTGCCGACGATGCCCGCGGCGCCATCATCGGCCAGCTTCGCGCCGGGCTTGCCGCGCTGCAGGACCACCACCGGGACGCTGGCGGCGACAGCGACCTTTGGGCCGCAGGCGTCGTGGGTCAGTTGTTCAAAGACCTCACCATCATTCGCGACGAGTTCGGCATCCCCGACCTGGCGGGCGCCGAAGTGCCCGAGTGGCTGGCTAAGTGACCTTGGCACGAGCGAGCCAGGCCATGAACCCCGCCCTTGTCGATTCTGTGCTCGCTGTGCACCGTGCCGCCACTGCGGCCGGCCACGGCGGCAAGGAGGCGGTCTACGCCGAAGCCTGCCAGCGCCTCGGCATGACCCGTTCAACGTTGATGCGAAAGATCAAGGAAGCCGCAGTGAAACCTCCCCGCAAGCAGCGTGACGACGCCGGCGACGTATCGCTCAAGCGCGAAGAAGCCGTCAAGATCAGCGCCGTCCTGATGGAGAGCCTGCGCAAGAACAACAAGCGCCTGCTCAGCATCGGGCAAGCCGTCTCCATGCTGCGCGCCAACGGCGAGATTCGTGCCGAGCGCATCGACCCCGCCACCGGAGAGTGCATCCCCCTTTCAGATAGCGCGATCGCCCGCGCCCTGCGCGCCTACGGGCTCCACCCCGACCAGCTGCTGCGCGCCGCGCCGGCCTCCGAGCTGAAGAGCCTGCACCCCAACCATGTGTGGCAGATCGACGCCTCGCTTTGCGTCCTCTACTACCTCAACGCCAAAACTGAAAAGGAGGCCGGCCTTCAGGTGATGGAAGCCAAGAAGTTCTACAAGAACAAGCCGGCCAACCTCAAGCGCATCGAGAACGACCGGGTGTGGTCCTACGAGGTTACCGACCATAACTCGGGCAGCATCTTCCTCAACTACGTGCTTGGCGCAGAGTCCGCCGCCAACCTGGCTGAGAGCTTCATCCTTGCCATCGAGCACCTGGATGATGACCCCTGGAAGCTCCACGGCGTGCCCTTCATCCTCATGATGGATATGGGCTCCGCCAACACCTCGGGCAGCTTCAAGAACCTGCTGCGTCGTCTGCAGGTCGAGCCGATGCCCCACGCCCCCGAGAACGCCCGCGCCACCGGCCAGGTGGAAAACGCCCGCAACATCATCGAGCGCAGCTTTGAATCAGCCCTGCGCTTCGCGCCGGTCAGCAGCCTGGAAGAACTCAACGCCAAGGCCCGGGAGTGGGCACGCTGGTACAACGCCACCAAGGTGCACAGCCGCCTCGGAACGACCCGCCTGCAGCAGTGGATGACGATCACCCAGGACCAGCTGCGCCTGGTGGACGCCGACCTTGCCCGCAAGCTTCTCACCAGCGAGCCAGAGCGCCGCAAGGTCTCCGATACGCTCACGGTGCAGTTTGGCGGGCAGGAGTTCGACGTGCAGGGCATCCCGCGCGTGATGGTCGGCGAGTGGCTCAACGTCACCTACAGCCCGTACCAGCCCAAGGCCGCTCTGGTGGTGGACACCGACGAGCAGGGCCACGAAACCCTTACCCCGATCCCGCTGGTCGAGCGTGACGCCGCCGGCTTCCGGCTCGACGCCAACGTGATCGGCGAGGACTGGCGCCGCCCGGCCGATACGCTGGCCGACACCCACCGCAAGGAGGTCGAGCGTGTGGCGATGGACGTTGCCACCGACGCCGAGGCCGAAGCCGCCCGCAAGGCCAAGGCCCTGCCGTTCGGTGGCCGTATCGACCCCTGGAAGGAAATCGAGCAGACCGAGCTGCCGACCATCCTGCCGCGCCGCGGAACCGGGCTGCAGGTCGGCGTGACTGCCTCTGCCGGGCCGGCGGTGATGCTCTCCCTGTTCGAAGCCGCCGCAGAGCTGCGCCGCCTGGGCGTGGCGATGGACCCCGAGAAGAACCGTCAGATCGCCGCCCTCTATCCGGACGGCGTGCCGGAAACCGAAATCAGCAACCTTGCGCAGCGCCTCACCGTGCGTGCCGGCCTGCGTGTCGTCGGAGGAGCATGACCATGGATCAACGCGTATCACCCGACCAACCCGCGCCGGCTACCCACCTGGCCTGCGTTCTCGCCCGCATCGGCGCCACCCAGGGCGATCTGTACCGCGGCATCGGCATGGCCCGGTCGGTCTGCAGCCGCATCGTCGCCCACGACGAATGGCCCAAGCGCCGCGCCGATCAATACCGGGCAAACATCGCCCGCTGGCTCGAATCGAAGGGAGCCAGCGCGGAAGACGTTTCCACCTTCGAAAAAGAAATGGCCCCGGCAAGTTCGCACCTTGCCGAGGCCTCTCCTGAAGAACCCGCAACCACGCAAGCACAACAAGAGGACCACATGCTACTACGCAACGAGACTTTGACGGCCGAGGCCAAGGCACATTTCGGCCTGCGCCGCAGCCCGTTCATTGACGACATCGCCACCCGCGCCGACGTGTTTCAGTGCCCGTCCATGCGCATGGCCCGCGCCGCGCTCATGGACTGCGCCATGAATCACGGCTTCCTCGCCCTGGTCGGCGAGTCCGGCGCCGGCAAGACGACCCTGCGTGAAGAGCTCGAGCAGCGCATCCTCGACGAGAACAAGCCCGTCATCGTCATCAAGCCCTACGTGATCGAGATGGAGGCCAATGACATCAAGGGCCGCGCCATGAAGTCCGGCCAGATCGCCGAGTCCATCATCACCACCCTCGCGCCGACCTCCACACTCAAGAGCAGCGCTCAGGCCCGCGCCAAGCAGGCCCACGACCTGCTGTCGGCATCGGTCGCCGCCGGCTACTCGCACCTCCTGATCATCGAAGAGGCCCACCGCCTGCCCAAGGCCACGCTCAAGCACCTGAAGGGCTTCATGGAGCTCAAGCGCGGCATGCAGCGCCTGCTCGGCGTCGCGCTGATCGGGCAGACCGAACTCGGCGTGCTCCTCAGCGAGCAGAACCCCGAGGTGCGCGAGATCGTCCAGCGCTGCGAAGTGATCAACATGCGCCCGCTCGACAACGACCTCGCCGACTACCTCACGCACAAGTTCGCCCGCATGGACATCCGCATCGGCGACGTCCTCGCCGATGACGCCATCGACGCGATCCGCGCCCGACTGGTGCGCACGCCCCGCGGCGGCCGCGCCACTGACACCGTGTCGATCTGCTACCCGCTGGTCGTCAACAACCTGGTCACCCGTGCCATGAACGCTGCAGCAGCGGTGGGCTTTCCCAAGGTTGATGCTCAAGTGATCGGAGGGTGCTGAGATGCGAGCCAATCACCCCCGTTCCGAGTTCGGCCGTCGCAAGGCCGAGCTGTTCAATGAACGCTTCGCGCTTGGTGATCTCGTCGCCGTCCACCGCGTCCCGGGCGAGCCCGCCACCTGGGACCGCGTTTTTGCCCCGGCCTACGGCGCCGGCGACGGTGCCATGGTCGAACTGGCCAGCAGTCTCGTACCGGTCGATACCGACATCGTGATGCAGCTCGACCTCCTGCCTCCCGGTGACGCCCGGCGCGAAGCCTATCAGGCGCACGACGGCGCCACCGAGCCTTACACCTACCGCTTCACGGCGGATGTGCGCTGGTGGGTGATCGCCCTCGCGTTTGTCCTCGGCTTTGCCGCTGCAGTGCTGTTGGCCTTGGTTCAGCCTGTGCGCAGCGCGACGCCTGCGAGCTACGCCCCGGCGGAGGTCGCTTCGGACGTGGGAGAGACAGCATGAGCGCCACCCTCACTCCGCTGCTTCAAGACCCCGATTCCGCCCGCGCCGAGGCCAATCGCTTGATCGCTGCGCTGCATGCGGAGGCCGCCGGCCTCGAGCGCACGCTGCAGGAGACCTTCTCGGAGCCCGACATGCTCGCCCTCGCGCAGCGCTCCGCCGACTTGACCTTTGCCGGCGTGCTGCTGGAGGCGTTCGCGTCCGGCATTGCGCTTTCGACGCCCAACCCCGCCACCGGCGCCTATCTGGTTGAGCGAATCAATCCATCGGAGCGCCTGCCCGACAACACCGAAACGGTGCTCGTCTGGTCGGACAGCGAAGACAACCTGCCTTGGCTCGGCTGGTACGACGGCACCACCTGGTGGTACGTCGATTCGACGCCCATCCAGCGCGTCGACGGCTGGGCGTACCGCCCGGGAGGCCGCTGATGGACGCCCAATCCGCCCGCTGGCTGGACGAGAGCATCGCGGCACTCCATTCCGCCACCACGGCCCTCCGTGAGCTTGACGTCGAGATCCTCGGTGCAGGCGCTTGCACCCGCCGCGCTCCCACGATCCATGTTGTCGAACCCGGCCCGATCCCCCAGGACGGCCGCTACGTGCGCTGCGTGCTCGACCGCTCCACCCATTACGCCGTCCCGTTCATGGGCTGCGAGGTGGTGTGGATCGAGCCGCCCGTGGTGCCCGCACCGCCCACCCATTTCACCGAAATCAACGAAAGGACCGCCACTCATGGCTGAACAGCAATCCACTACCGCGCCCGCTGCCATTCCCGAAGGCTACATGCGCAACCCCGCCGGCCACCTCGTGCCGCGCGACCAGGTGCGCCAGCAGGATCTGCTGCGCGATGCCGTCGCCAGCAAGCTTGCGGCAGACGCCATCGAGATTAACCGCCTGCTGCGTGAGTTCAAGGCGCTGGCCCTGGGCGACATCGCCGACCTGGTCAAGATCAGCGCCGAGAAATACAAGGTCAGCCTCGGCGGCGAGAAGGGAAACGTCACTGTCGCCACCTTCGACGGCCGTTACAAGATCATCCGCGCCCACGCCGAGCGAATCGTCTTTACCGAGGAAATCGAGGCAGCCCGCGCGCTGGTAACCGCCTGCATCGTGCGCTGGAGCGAGGGCGCCAACGCGAACATCCGCGCCCTCGTTGACCGCGCATTCCGGACCGACTCCAAGGGCCAGATCAAGATGAGCGCCGTTCTCGAGCTGCTCCGCCTCGAGATCGACGATGAAGAGTGGAAGAACGCCATGGAGGCAATCCGCGACAGCATCCAGAGCACCGGCACCGCCGTCTATGTCCGCGTCTATGAGCGCGTCGAGGGCACTGACCAGTACCGGCCGATCTCCCTCGACCTCGCGACCGCGTAGGAGGCTCCATGGAATACATCACCGCGATGAGCAACGCGTCCGGTTCGTGGGCGCTCCTGGGCCGATTTCCCGACACTCGGACAACGCGCGTCAGCCTGGACGGCTGTTGCAGCACGCTCCATCGCCTGTCTGACCGCCGCACCCACTTCAAACTGGTGGATGCATCCGGGAATACCCTCGCCACGCTCAAGGACGGAGCCGTCCGCTTCGAGCCCGTTAATGAAGGAGGCCACTGACATGGCCGACGACAAGATCCTCGACAAGATCAAGAAGTGCCTGGTGCTGGCATCCAGCGCCAACGAGCACGAAGCGGCCGCCGCGCTCCGCCAGGCGCAGAAGCTGATGGAGGCTCACGGCATCTCTGATCAGGACGTGCTCGCGTCCAAGGCCGGCGAGGCAGCAACCAAAGCAGGCGCCGTGGATAAGCCGGCTGAGTGGGAGTGGGGCCTCGCCGCCCGCATCGCTGATGCGTTTGGCTGCAAGGTCGTGCATTCCCGCCGCACCTGGACGATCGCCGAGTGGAAGTTCATCGGCGCCGGCGCCGCGCCGGAGATCGCCAGCTACGCCTTCCAGGTGCTGTTTCGCCAGGCAAAGAAAGCCCGGGCCGAATACATGGCCAGTGCCCTGAAGCGCGTACGCCGCCCGAGCGTAAAGACGACGCGCGCAGATCTCTTCTGCGAGGGCTGGGTCCAGACCGCAATGAGCGCCGTCACGTCCTGGACGCACACACAAGAACAGGCTGACGCCGTTCAGGCATACATCGCGAGTCACTTCCCGAACCTGGGCCAGCTGACGACCAAGAACCGCGCCCCAGCCAATCTGCGAGAGCACCACGTCAACGATCTGCAGAACGGCCTCAGCGCCGGTCTTGACGCGGTTCTCAACCGCGGCGTTGGCGCTAACGCAACGCCGGCCGCGCTGGAGGGCTGACCATGACCATCAAAGGCTTCGACCTTGTCGAACACCTCGCGCGCCAGTGGGCGTTCTCGTTGTGCGCTTTCGGCCCCGGCGACCGCCTCCCCGGAAACCTCGCGCACATCCGCAAAGAGCTTGCCGAGATTGAGGCGGACCCCGCCGACATCATGGAGTGGGCGGACCTGATTCTCCTGGCTTTCGACAGTGCCCTGCGCCAGGGCTTTGAGCCCGCGGACATCGTGGCCGCCGTTGCTGTCAAGCAAGCGATCAACGAGCGCCGGCTGTGGCCCGACTGGCGTGAAGTGCCGGAAGGCACCCCCATCGAACACATCAAGGATTCCAGCCATGTGGTTCCGTAACCTTCAGATCTACCGCCTGCCCGAGAACTGGGCGCTCACCGCCGACACGCTGCAGGAGAAGCTCGCCGCCCGCGGCTTCCAGCCCTGCGGGAGCCAGGACATGGCCAGCCGCGGCTGGAGCTCGCCCACCAAGGACGACCGCTTCGTGCTGCCGGTGAAAGGCCATTTCCTCATCTCGCTGGCCGTCGAGCAGAAGCTGCTCCCCTCGTCGGTGGTCAATGACGTGGCCGCTGACAAGGCCGAGATGATCGAGGCCCAGCAGGGCTACAAGCCCAGCCGAAAGCAGATGAAGGAGATCAAGGAAGCGGTGCTCCAGGAGCTGCTGCCCCGCGCCTTCACCCGCCGCCGCCGCGTGTTCGCGTGGATCGACCCGGTGGGCGGCTGGCTGGTCATCGACGCTGTCAGCCAGGCCCGTGCCGAGGAAGTCCTCGAGGCCCTGCGCGACACCCTCGACGAGCTGCCGGTGAAGATGGTGAGGACGAAGCTCTCGCCGGTGTCGGTGATGACCGGTTGGCTGGCCGGCGGCGAGGCTGCGGCCAGCTTCACTATCGACTCGGATTGCGAGCTCGAGGCGGTCACCGATGAGCACAGTGCCGTGCGCTACGTGCGCCACGCGCTGGACGGCAAGGACGTGCAGGACCACCTGGCCGCCGGCAAGCTGCCGACGCGCCTGGCGCTCACCTTCGGCGACCGGGTGAGCTTCGTCCTCACCGAGAAGATGGAGATCAAGCGGGTTGCCTTCCTCGACGTCATCAAGGAGGAAGCCGACAAGAACGCCGAATCCGCCGACATGCAGATGGAGGCCGACTTCGCCCTGATGAGCGGTGAGCTGTCGCGGTTGATCCCGGCGCTGGTCGGTGTGCTGGGCGGCGAAGACGCGGAGGTGGTGTGATGGCCAGCGCCCCCTTCAGCGCCGCCCGCGCCGGCCAACACGCTGCCCTAGTGCGCCAGGTTCATGTGGCAAAAAGTTGGCTCAAGCTCGACGACGACACCTACCGTGCGGCGCTCGCAGCCCGGTCGGGTGGTAAGGTCAGCAGCACAGCCTGCACCGTCGTCGAGCTGAAGGCCGTGCTCGAGCACTTCCACACTGCCGGCTTCCCGCGGCCCGGCGGCAGTGCCAAGCGCGTGGCCCTCACCGCGCCCCAGCGCAAGATGTGGAGCCTGTGGCAGCAGCTCGCCGACGCCGGCAGGGTGCGCGACCGCAGCATGAAAGGCCTTTTGGCGTGGGTGAAGGGGCAGACGGAGAACAGCGTCGAGGCGCTGGCCTTCCTGACGCCGGCGCAGGAGCGCACCCTGATCGAATCGCTCAAGCAGTGGGTTGATCGTGGCTAAACGTGGCCAGCGCTTCACGCGCACGACCATGGAGATCCTGCGGCCGCTTCATGCGGCCCTGGGCTCCGACTACCCGGAGATCTGGCGAACGATTGCCGAGTGCGTCTATATCGGCATTCTCGACGATGTCCCGGATGTGGAGCTGCGCGTCAAGATGACAATCCGGGCGACCGACGTCCAGCGCGCCGAGTTGGGCGGCCAACAACCTTACCTTCCCAAGGGCGGCGGCTACGATGCCGCTTGCCAGTACCGCGAGCTGTATGCGCGGTTCAATGGTCGCAACATTCCAGAGCTGGCTGCAGAGTCTGGTGTCTGTATTCGCGTCCTGTACAAGCATTTTGCCGTTTTGAGGCAGGCGGAAATTGAGGCCCGCCAAGGGCGTTTGGCTATCTAGCCGCCACCGACGTAGCGCCCCCTGGCTTTGGGATTAGCTGGGAGCGTTTGGGAGCGGTACGCGCCAATAATTGATCCCGTTCATTTATCGACATCGCCTCGCGCGTGGGACATTTCCGTGATCAAACACGGAGAGCCTCACAATGTCGATTGCCAAGATTCTGGACACCATTCGTCGCGTTGGCGGGACCGGTGTCCCGGGTGGCCCGCTTTCCTGGTCGTCCATCACAGGAAAGCCCACGTTTTCCCCGGTGGCGTACACGGGCGATTACAACGATCTCGCCAACCGTCCGCCGAGCTCGCCGGGCGGTGCCAGCACCCCGACCAACCTCGCTGTCGCCGCCCGTGGCGCCACCACCCTGGACGTCACCTCCGACACCGGCACCGACGCCACCCTGCCGGCCGCCACCTCCGCACTCGCCGGCCTCATGTCCGCCGCGGATAAAACCAAGCTCGACGGCCTGTCTGGTGCTG